>JBCCKZ010000005.1:0-27090 GCA_039027135.1 Planctomycetota bacterium | reverse complement strand
TTCCTGGTCAGTTTTTCTTTTCGTTCGCGAGCCGCGTTCATTGTTGAAGTCAACGACTTGGACAAAATATTCGAGGCCTGGAAACCGGCTGACAAAGATCTCTGCAGTCACTTCTCCGTTTTCAGTCTTTAGCTTTTCGGTTCGGATCGCTGGATCCTGTTGTCCAGGAAATTTGATTTGGTGCTTTGTGATGGGAGACCACCGTGACCTCGCGCCAGACAATTCCCAAGTGGACGTGTTCGGTGGAGCTGTATTTCCGGGTAGGAGTTCAATACTTGCTTGCAGCCCAGATATCAGCCAGCCACGTTGGGATCGAAAACCTTCTGTGATGGTTAGCATCGCGACCCGAAAGTTCGGCTGTCTCAGGAATACTTCGATCTTGTCGAAAGACTCGATTCCCTTCTCCATTTTCAAGCCACTGACCTCCACATCAGCTATCGATTTGGCGTCCAATTCAATCTGAAGTTGTGCTGCAGTGGATCTCAGTTGGCTGTGAAGCTTTGAAACTTGGCGACGCACCTGGGAAGCACGTTTTACGATGTCACGGCGGTTCGCGTCCAAAAGTTCGGCATCAAGATTAGCCGATTCCATTGCAGCGAGAACGTCGGCCGGTAATGCGAAGCAATTCGCGAACTGACTGACTGATCGGCGTGAAATTCCGAGAATGAGGCTCGCGCCCAATTGGTCAGTTGTTTCGATTTTCGCTTCGGGGTCATCGCTGATCGACCTTTCCCCATTCTTGGATGTGTCGTTGTTGTTTTTGTTGTTTTCTGATTGCTCCTTTAGAGCTTGTTGTCGAATATAGATTCGATCGGAGTCGGACAACGATGAGATGGGAACGCTGATGATGCGATTGTCATCGACGCGTCGAAGCGAGATCTCACTGTCATCGAGTTGGGGTTGTTTGGTCAGTTGTGCACGGACGCTGAATTTCTGATCGGATGAGGACCAACGTCTCATCTCAAAATTCAGTTCAGCGTTGCATGGTGAGGTGAGACAAAAAAGTAAGTATGCCATCACCGCGAATCGAAGAATCAGCAACATGCTAGAGCCAAAATCTATTAAGAATATCAGTCGTTTCTATCGGCTATAATTTTGGTGCAACTGATCAGCTGTCAAGATCAGGCACTCCAATCATGAGATGATTCGCAGCGTGTTTAGTTTGATACGAAGATCTTTGGTTTTGCTTATTTTGCTATGGGGAGCATTTTCCTCTTTTCCTGGATTTGCCTTCGCGGAAGATTGGTGGCAATTTCGTGGCCCGAATGGTCAAGGAGAGTCGGAGTCCGTTGATATACCCGTCACATGGTCAAGTGACGAGAACATCGCGTGGGAGATTCCTATCGAAGGGAAGGGCTGGTCTTCGCCGGTTGTTTCAGAAGGACGGATTTACCTGACAACTGCGGTGGCTATTGGTGGCGAGCAGGTTGTTTCAGAGAAGAAGTTCACCAAGCGTGTCGATAACCGCTATTCGCTCCGTGCAATTTGCCTGGACCAATTGTCCGGTCAAACCGTCTGGGACGTTGAGGTTGCACAGGTACCCGAAAGGGTTTCGATCCACCCAAAGAACAGCCATGCCAGTGGTACACCGATCGTTGTCGATGGATCGGTCTATGTGCATTTCGGGCCCTATGGTACCGCCGCCTTGGATCTCGAGGGCAAGCTAAAGTGGGAAGCCAAAATCGAATTCCCACCCGTGCATGGAACCGGTGGTTCACCGATCGTTCATGGCGATCTTCTGATTTTTCATTGTGATGGAGGTAAGCGACCTGGGTTCGTCGTTGCGTTGGATCGTTCAAGTGGTGATGAGCGTTGGAGGACACCTCGGTCTGTTGATGCAAAGAGGGCCTTTTCTTTTTCAACACCTTTGGTGATCGAAAATGCCGGAAGGAAGACACTTATTAGCCCGGCCAGCGATGCGGTATACGGACTTAATCCCGATACAGGCGACGAGTACTGGCACGTTCAGTATCCCGAGCGATGGTCGATCGTCCCCAAACCCGTTTATGCAAATGGTTTGATTCTCGTTTGCACTGGATACGAGGGGCCACCGGAAATCTTGGCAATTCGTCCGGGAGGAACAGGTGATGTGACGGAAACTCATATCGCGTGGCGAGAAGGTCGGTTCGTACCCCACAACCCCTCACCCATCGTCTTTAACAACATGGTGTTCTTAGTGAGTGATGACGGTATCGCATCATGCAGAAATTTGGATGACGGAGAACTGATTTGGAAAGAACGCTTGGGCGGAAACTATTCCGCGTCACCATTCATTGTTGAGAGTCTGATTTATTTCCTTTCGGAGGAAGGAGTCTGCACCGTGATTCAGGCTTCCGATGACTTCCATTTGGTTCATCGAAATGACGTTGAAAAACGAACGCTTGCTTCTATGGTTCCGATCGACCATGGGATCTTGTTGCGGACGGAGGACACGCTAATAAAGGTCGGGGGTTGATTGCTTGGACTAAAGACTCCACCGAAAGACGTCACTCCAAATGACGATTAACGATTCAATTCGAAGTGGCAGTACGATGAATCTAGTTAACGACCGAATCAAGCGATTCTTCATCGCTGTTTTGATTTCATTGAACGCGATGGTTGTCGAATCGTCTGCTGAGTCGGTTCGACCGCGTGTCATCATCAGCACCGATATGAAGGGATATGATATTGATCGGGATCTCGACGATATCGCTTCGATGATTCGTTTTTTGGTCTATTCAAATGAGTTCGACGTCGAAGGCTTAATCGCGGCGAGGGCTTGTGCGGGTGCTGACAACAATGGGGCGGCGACCACAAGACCCGATATCATTCATGACTTAGTCGATCGCTATGCCGATGTGTTTCCAACCTTGAAGAAGCATGCCTCAGGCTTTCCAACGCCGGAGTCTCTCCATCATGTTGTGAAGGAGGGGACTCAAGGTGATCCTTTGCAGCCTTGTTGGAAAGCCGAGAATGACATGACTGCCGTGGGTGATGGCAAGAGTACTGAGGCGTCAGACTGGATCATTGAAGTGGTTGATCGTGAAGACAAGAGACCCGTATGGTTTTTGGTTTGGGGAAAGTCTTTGGACCTTGCTCAAGCCTTGTTTGATATCAGGCAAAGTCGTGGAGAGGAGAAGGCGAGAGACTTTGTTTCAAAGCTTCGTGTCTACGATGTCTGGGGCCAGTGCGAGTGCGGTGCATGGATCGCACATCATTTTCCGGGCGTCTTCTATATTCGCTCTTGGCTGCAGGTCAAAGGAATGTCCAATGAACCAGGTGATACATCCAACATGCAAGACCCTTGGATTCACCAGAACATCATTGCAAATCATGGTCGCCTCGGTGAGGTCTATCCCTCGCGGGAACATCAGGCGGGGAACGTCGAGGGCGATTCGCCATCGTTCCTTTATCTGATACACAACGGCCTTTCGGATCCCGCGCATCCAGAGTGGGGGTCGTGGGGTGGTCGCATGACTGCCCAGCCCGTCAAGAATGTTTCGGCGATCGGTGATCCACCCATCGATCGTGAATGGCGCGATTTTTGGATGTATGACGACGTACCCGACAAAATCTGGGACCCAAAGCTACCAAGGAAACTCTCACTTCGAGTACCAGTTTCGAGATGGCGAGATGCTTTTCAACGCGATTTCGCCGCCCGAATGGATTGGTGTGTGAGTGACTTTGCCAGTGCAAATCACCCTCCGAAAGTTGTGGTCGACGGCGATGCAACACGAGAAGTTCTTACTCGCCGCGTTCGGCCCGGGGAAAGTGTCACACTGTCTGCAGAAGAATCATCGGATCCAGATGGCGATCGCTTGCAGTTCCAATGGTGGCGATACCAAGATGCGGATAATCTCAAGAATGAGATCTTTTTAGATCAATCGCCTGATGGCCGAGTTCGGTTTGCCGTGCCCAAGGAATCCAAAGCAGGTGAGGTTCACCTGATTCTTGAAGTGACTGACGATGGTATGCCGGGTCTAACGCGTTATCGCCGTGTCATCGTTCGAGTAAGCGAAGGTGACGACTAAGCTGGCTCGACACCTTTGATCAACCAAGATCCTAACCCGTGGCGTGAGCAAGGGACGTGGGTCTATCCCTCGCTGACGCACCGGTTCATCCATTGGCGAGCCGCTAATTTCTCGGCTCGCAACTAGTCCGACACATTCAGCGAGCGATTCGAACGCCGAATACGATGCTGTCATGGTCGAAACCGCCATCTAAAAACGGTTCGTTTGTCGAAACACTGCGTACCGTGACATCGTCATATCCGAAAAATCGATACTCGGCGAAGACATCGACTCCCGGTTTGACCTCGGCTGAGGCACCCGCGATAGCCTGGTATGCGAAGGCCGCATCATCAATAGCAATCGTTGACGACGGTGTTGTGAGCTCAGCGTCAACAAACGCGATTCCGATACCGCCACCCAGGTATGGCGTCAACGCGGTGCTATTTTCGAAGTCCCAAAGGAGATTCTTCATGATCGAAAAAACTCCATGATGGCCGCTATAGGAACCAGGGCTGCCATTGAGAAACCAGGTATCGCCGGTCACATCGCGAAACGCATATTCAGACTCCGCTCGGATATGATCCGTCAGTTGCAACCCGACCGCGCCACCAATGATCCAACCGTCGTTATAGCTCGCGTTGATTTGAGGCGGAGACGGTGGGGGAGGAGTGACAATCGGCATGCCTGAGTAGTCGTTTAGATCGCTCCAGCCTCCAAAGACGCTGACATAGCATTCGCGACACTTACGAGGTGGGCAGCCTGCCGCGTCACATGCTGTATCGCAGCAGGCTTGGTCACATGTCGAGGAATGCCCGAATAGATTTAGCGGGTCAAACGCATTTGAGGGGGAGGCACCTAGAATTGCGATGAACGCAATCGTTGCGAGTTGGGAGGATCGCATCTCTCATCCTTGAACGGGGTAATCGGATAAGAATTGGGATCGACGTCGTTAACAAACTTGCGGCAAATTTCTCCACGGATTCAACGAAGTGCCATCACTCCATTCAGGAATGCACCGGTCGTGACACTCGTGTTGGAAATGACTCGAAAGCGATGAGATCGAGAATCTAGAGAAACCGGCACAAACAGACCCCCAAAGATGGCATCGATCTATCGAACGATCCGCCAACATCGATGGATGCGTCGATTTCGAAACTCCTCGGGCACTGTCTGACGACTGATCTCATGAACTTGCGAAGCCTCAATGTCGGCTTCGTTCATCTTAAACCTTCGAAAGTTGTTGCTGAAAAAGATCACACCACCTTGCGGCATCAACGATAGCACTGAGTTGATCAAAGGTACCGAATCGTTTTGCAGGTTCCAGTCGTCTTCAGTGCGTTTGCTATTGGAGAACGTCGGCGGATCGATCACCGCAAGATCATAGTGATCGCCGTCGGAATGATCATGGATGAAAGTCTTGATGTCGCTGGCAATCCATTCGTGTTGAGAGCCATCAAGACCATTGAGTTTCAGATTGTCATGAGCCCAGTTCAGATAGGTACTTGATAAATCTACCGTGGTTGTCGATTTCGCATTTCCATCAGCGGCGTAGACCGTGAACGATCCGGTGTATCCGAACAGATTAAGAACACGTTTCTTAGGGGACTCTTCACGTACCATGTCTCGAGTGATTCGATGATCGAGGAAAAGCCCAGTGTCGATATAGTCTTTCAGATTAACGAGAAACTTGAGTCCACCTTCCTGAATCTCGAAGCGATGGTCAGTTTGATTGACCTTCTCATGCTGGGTGTTGCCGCTTTGGCGACGACGAGATTTCAGATGGACACGAATCGGGTCCACCCCAAGTGCTTTGCCCGCGGTTTTCGCCATCAATTGCAGCCAATTTGCATGGCTGGCAACATCGCGATCATGGGGCCTTTCGTACTCGGTGATATGCAGATGATTCTCGTATCGATCGACAATAAGAGGGATTTCCGGGATGTCTCGCTCGTAAATGCGATAGCAGGTAATGCCTCGTCGCGTCGGATAACGCCGCAAGTGCTTCGCACGTTTTCGTAGCCGCGTGGCGAACAAATCGGCTTGGTGATCAGCTTTTTCGTCCAACTGCCCAAACGCCGCTGAGCCAGAAGCGTGCGTAAGCCTGACGGTCTGTTTTGTTTCAGATTCTGAGACACCAATGGCGCGATCTTCTTCGATCGGCTTTGGGCCATGAAATTGAAAGTAAGTTGTCTCGATTCGCCCGTTGTAGAGTTTTCGGCGCCTGTCGGCTTCCCTGCCCAAGATTTTCTCGAGTCCGCGAAAGCCCGTCAAAACGTAGTGTGACCACGTTGGTAGGCGAGCGAAAAGACCAGGCAAGTCGGAGTACAGCTGGTCCAGAATGCGGTCCTCGCCCAATCTCATTCCGTACGGTGGGTTAGTGACTACGCATCCAAAGCGATGTTTTGAAGATGCGTCTCGGAAGTCGCCCTGTTGGAAATGAATGCGATCGGCCACGCCAGCTCGCTCCGCATTTTCGCGAGCAGCTCGCAAGACTCTGCCATCGATATCGCGTCCGATCAGGCGGCCCTCCGGTGCATCGTCCAGTGCGTTTTCGTTGGCTACCGCGTCACGACGGAGATCTGATAGGAGTTGATCCGGGAACCAATCCCAGTCTTGAAAAGAGAACTCTCGATTCGTACCCGGTGCCCGATTCATTGCAATCCAAGAAGCTTCAATAGGAATGGTGCCGCTTCCGCAGAATGGATCCAATAATGGTCTTCCCGCCTTCCAAAAACTCAACAACACCATTGCTGCAGCGAGAGTTTCTTTGAGTGGGGCCTCACCGATATGTGTGCGATACCCACGCCTGTGGAGACTCCGACCCGTGGTATCGATCGTTAGTGAGGCTTGATCCTTTACAATCGCGATGTCAATTTTCGTGGTGGGGCCTGACTCGGGTAGTGTGCTCACGCCCAATTGTTGCTTGAGTCCTTCAACGATGGCTCGTTTGACCGAACGTTGACAGGCGGGAACACTCGAAAGCTGTGACCGAGAAGATCGGCCCGTGACGTGAATCGTAGAGTCCGTTGAGAGAAACTGGCTCCAATTGATTTCTCGAGTTGTTTCAAAAAGTGTGTCGAAGTCAGAGCAGGGGAATTCCGCGATTCGAATGAGCACTCGGTCAGCCGTGCGAAGCCAAAGATTGCACTGAGCGATCGTCTCCGGAGCACCCTCAAAGTGAATTCTGCCCGGTGAATCAATCGAAGCTTCAATTCCCAGGCCCGCCAATTCGCGTTTGGTAATCGCCTCCAGCCCAAACGCACTCGCCGCCGCGAGGCTCAATGTCATTTTTTGGTCGGCGTTTGCGGCTAAAGGCATGGATTGAGTGGCGTGTGGCATGGCATTTCTTTCAGAGTAATTTGCTCGAAAACGCTATGCCCTTCAATCTGGCTTACATGCCTTCCAGGTTGACCTCTTTGCCGAAGACCCCCCAATGACTCATGATCCAAAGCCCATCGAGCCCCCAGTATCCATGCTTTTGCTGATTCACGCGAGTGGCTTGTTTGAAGGGTTTGATTAACTTGCCACGATCGTTTTTTGGGGTTTTGACAATGGCGATGGTGCGTTCCAGCTGCCCAAGACCATCAATCAGAAAGTCAATCCTTCGCCGCGTAACCTCGTCGCCGGCTAGGTTTCGAGCGAGCGTTAACTTTAGGTTTGCTTGATCGAGGACCTCTGGAGGATAAATCCATGGTAGAGTTTGCCAGTGCCCACGCAATGGATGAACGACCGAGCCAAATCTCTCGCGGCTGACTTTTTCATAGAGCCCCTTAGCGTCCTGGGACAGTGAACCGCCAGCGGGAATGTTGTAGGCAACCGTGCGATGGTAGCTTTCCCAGAAATGGAGGTATTCCCGGATTGCATTTGATGACTCTTTGAAGGAATCGCAGTACTCATCGATAATGTCTTTTGTTGTTAGATCCGGTCGAGCGATTAATCGTGCGACTAAATAGTAGTATGCACCCTGAGTTGCCCAGTATTCGACCAAGGTGTCCATCGCGATCCATCGCATTCCGCTGTCCCTGGCTTTCTCGATGTATGCCCCCACGGTTCTCAGCGGAAGATGAGGGGCGTTTGCACCCATGTGCCACCAATTCGGACGCAGTCCAATCTCTGAAGCTCCAGCGGCTTGCCAAGACTTCCAAAGCTCAAAGTCAAAGCCGTGGACGATTTCACCGATGATACCTGGCTCAAGCCTTAGCTGCGTCGGTGGGTCTCGATAGGCGGAGTAAAAGTAGACGCCTATCTTCGCCTTAGCATTCTCAACTCGCATCTTGCGAATCAAACCATTCCAGAACCAAACGTATCGATCCGTTAGGTTCACATGAGGTGGACGTCGCCAAACCTCATCCTTGGTATAGGTCACACCGCCAAATTTCTCATCGAGTGCCCGGCAGTCATCACAGCAACAAAAACAATTACCATCGTTGGGAGTCACATCCCAAAAATCAGGACGTCCGGCGGTTCTCCAAAGACGAAGAATCTCATCGGTTACATCGGGGTTGCTGATGCAGATCTTGACTCGGTCAGGCTTACCTTTGGGGTAACCAACCTTTCCGTCTGGTCCACGCGCGAGCATCTCGGGCTTTGCTTCATGAAATCTTCCAAACCAATCGCCATTCATAGAACCTTTGCGGAATGAATGAGCGAAGCGGTAATTGACCCGTTCGCCAGCCGCTTGATGGTGGGCGGCCCAAAGTCTAAGCGCGTCATCGTCACCAGTTTTCGCCTTTGGTATCAAGTTGATGTTGAACGATCTGCGAACCAACTTGGGTTGCCAACGGACATTTAACTTTGGAACGGAGATTGTTTTTGCCTGCGGTATGACCGTGCCTAGATCCCCCGGCCAAAGCCATCGAACCCCGAGGTGTCGATCGAGCAGATAACTGAGTGCCCAAGTGGTTACCAGTGACTGTTTGTCGTCATGCCGGTTAGTCAAATCACGCGCGGCAATGATGATTGAATCGCCGCGCGAACGGATGAAAAACTCTTCGTCCTGAAGATCGTGCTTCAGTACTCCAAGGGTTTGATGGGCGAGTTTTTGGTCAATGAGAATTTTTACGTGAGAGGCCGGTACTTCAGTTACTCTTTCCGGCGTGACGGTGGGGATCTCAGCTCCACTAGCTTTCTTCAACGTTCGCAGGAAATCATCGATGGCAAACCTCTGCTGTGGAGAAGGACTTGATGGCATGATGATAACGCAGTTCGCCGACCCTTCTTTGACAAGGGTGTGTTCTGCGGAAGCCCATCGTGATGCGGTGGCCACCAAAAAAGCGAGAGCAAATGGGATTGCGAAAAAGATCTTTGACATCGCGAGTCGATAACCCGATCGGTGATTTAATCCTCCATCGTAGAGTCAACGGCGGAGTCAATGCATCCTATTCGGTTGAAGGCATTCGTGTGAGATGATCGCATGCGAATAGCGAAAGGTCTGGGCAATCTGTCGCTTCAGCAAGATTGTCCAAGACAAGCGTCTTGCTTGGGGATGTCGCTGCAGGAAGTCACTCGATACGAAATTGGACTAGTGAATACCAACACGACCTCCACAGATTCAGTGACTCCATCGCTGACACTAGATATTTGTCTTGCTTTATCTGAATCCGACTCACATCGCTTAAGTGGAGGGTAAGCGAAAGTGCGATACCAATGATTTGAGAGCCGAGCGATCAACATGCTCTACAATGCTCAACAGACTTTCTCAAGCATCAGTGTGCCGAAAGATCGTTTTTGTTCGCATTGCTGGCGCAGCGGCGCTTCAGCTCTTCCCAAGCGTTGTCAGTTTCGACCATGGACCGAGAGAAGTAGCAAGGCGAGTCATCCTCAAGGCTGACAGTCAAATCATCGCCTTGATCAACACATGACTTGATTTGATCGAAAGCAAACTGAACGCACATGTTGTCGTAAAGAATCGCGATGTGTTGATCACCCAGCCAGCCTTCTTGCTCCCATGATCGCACCTGTGCCGAAAAGAAGTAGCTCCACCAGAGCCGTGATGATGTTAACACTAGCAGCCCCCCCAAGACGATAAAGATTGCGTTCTGCAATTGATCGAGCTTCACGCCCGGGTAGAGTCCAATGAGAAGAAAAACACAGGCTCCGATTGATTGAAGTATTGCAACGTTTCTGATTGCCGGAACCCTGAGTGACTCCGCTCGATTGACGGTGCCCTTGAAATCGATTGATTGCTCTTGAGTGTCCGCTCGTCGCCAATCATTCAAAACAAGCTGAGCCTTTTCCTTTGCAACCGCAAGACTTGATTCTCTCCATGATTGCAGAATCCTAAAGGCCACATGCTCGCTGTAGCCATCGAAGTTTCTTGCGCCCAGGGCAATCCACCTGCCTGGCAAAGAAGCGAGACGCAAACGGAAACCACGTTCAGTACAGTCTGATCGAGTGAGGCTCTGCGGGGCGTACCAATGTCGGTTTTGGCCTTGCCGAAGTATGATTCCATCTAAGGAGATTTCTCCGGTGATGGGGCCAGCCAAGTGAGGAAATCGTTTGAGCATTCGTTTGGCTCGATTCATCGGCCGTTGGTAGCGCCAAGCGAACCACATTCCCGCTAGCGGGCAGAACGCAAAGACGATTCCTAAGGCGGTCTCACCTCGCCAGCCTCGCACAACTATTTGGAAGATTACACCAGACCAAACAGCGATGGCGACCAATCCTTGAGTGAAAAGTAGGATTAGAAAGAGATTCCCCTCCGAATCACGCTTCGGCATCAACCCGATATAGTCATCAAGTTCAGCTATGCCATCGAATACGAGTTCAACGCGAATATCGATGTCTGGCTGGGACGGTCGATAAGGATTTTCTTTGTCGATACGAATGCTTGCCTTGATGGGCTCAATGACATCACGTGCTCGAAGGTCGTATGACCATGGTCGACTTCGCGTAATGAGCACTTCGATTAGTGAAGCGTTTATCCGCTATTGTAGGGGAACCATCGTCGGTTGGGATCGCTTGAGTCGAGCCAATAGCGAGTGTTGGCCCACCTCCGTCTGGTCGGTTTTGCCCCAAAAACTGCCGAGAGCTTTCGGTCAGTTTTGCCACCGCCAGACTGTATTTCAGCATTTGTTAGGAGAGTGTTAGCAACTCTTCAGCGGTTGTGTTGAGGCTAGTCATCACATTGGATTGCTGCTGGATGGAAGCTGCAACGCTATCAGTATTGGAGGATACTTCTTCGATCCCACTCCCAATCTCGGAGATCGACGAGATCACTTCACGAATGTCAGCTTGTATCGTTTCAACACCGCTGCGGATGCTTGAAGTGGCTTCACCGGTTTGGTTGGCAAGCTGCTTCACTTCACTCGCAACGACTGCGAATCCACGACCGGCGTCGCCAGCACGAGCGGCCTCGATGGTCGCGTTTAAAGCGAGCAGGTTCGTCTGATCTGAAAGATCTTGGATCAAGTCAACCACATTGTTGATGATTTCGCTACTCTTTTCCAGTTGTCCGACAACCTCATTGGCTTTGGTAACCGATCCCATGGCTCCCTTGGCCAGGCTGGCTGTTCGACCTAAGTTCGTCGAAATACCTTCGATGGCCGCTGTCATCTCACTGACGTTCTGCGCAATGCCGTTTCCAACCTCTTTGGCGCGTTGCTGGGATTGAATTTGGTTGGTTATATCGGAGACGCTCTTGACGACTCGAGTGACTTTGCCATCGGCATCAAAACAAGGGTTGTAGGCACCTTGAAGCCAAACTTCGTTTCCACCCTTGGATACACGATGAAATTGACCGTGCCGGAACTCGCCCTTGCCGAGACGATCCCAGAACGTGCTGTATTCTTGACTTTCAGCGTCTTCTGGAAGCATGAACATTCGGTGATGCTTACCGCGGATCTCTTCAATTGAATAGCCCATGGTATCGAAGAAGAGACTGTTGGCATCGAGGATGATGCCTTCAGGCGTGAACTCTATGACCGCTTGTGATCGATTTTGGATTTCAGCCTGAGCTTTTTTCTGACCGGTGATGTCGGTTGCGAACTTGATGACCTTGACGACGTTGCCCTGTTCGTCGAACACGGGGTTGTAGGTGGCCTGGATCCAGATTTCATTGCCACCGTTTCCGAATCTTTTGAACTCAGCACTTTTGAACTTGCCAGAATTCAGGTCATCCCAAAACTGTCCGTACTCTTGCGATCTCGCATAAGTGGGGTCAACAAAGATCTGGTGGTGCTTGCCGACGATCTCGTCTAGGCGATAACCAACCGTGCTGGTGAAATTCTCATTTGCATTCAAGATCGTTCCGTCGGGTTGAAACTCGATCACAGCTTGTGAGCGATTCAATGAATTCAAGGTTCGCTCAAGTTCCAAGTGCCTCTGTTCTTCCTCTGGCGACAGTGTCGGGGCAGGGGCGTCAGACGACTCATTTTCTTTTTTGTTCGTCTTTAAGAACTTCATGACAAAACCTTTGAATTCAGAACCTGTGTTGAGATTAGCATCACTCGGCATACCAGCCGATGACGTGTTTGACGGCAACGCAGATTCTCGGGCGAAAGCGTTTTTGTGGGTGCCAGGGCGTTGCAGACACAGGAAAGTTGGGCGCGTTTGTGTGCGAGTCAAACAAGAAGCGATAGCGAGATCGTTTCCAGCGATTGAAACAAAACGTTCAAAGCGACCAGGTCGAGATGGTTATGCACTCCTCAGAAGGGAGTTTTCTTGCGCAGATTCCATCTATTCTGAATAATCGGAAATGATTCGATCCATTTCGAGCGACGCTGAACGCTTTATGAAATTCAGTGAACGAATTTAGGCTTTGACGTTATTAACGGATATCAGGCTTCTACCAATAGCGGAGGCATTGGGCAGGCCAGCAAGTCCGCGATACCTCGAAGCAATTCGGCTTCTTGCCAAGTCACATGGCCGTCGGCGCAGATTGCGGCAGCGCAAGCATCAACGAGACGGCCTCGTTGTTTT
The DNA here is from genome assembly GCA_039027135.1 of Planctomycetota bacterium. Taxonomy (GTDB): domain Bacteria; phylum Planctomycetota; class Planctomycetia; order Pirellulales; family Pirellulaceae; genus Rubripirellula. The sequence continues at coordinate 14,182 of JBCCKZ010000005.1, read as the reverse complement.
GCTGATACCTGCTCGAGGGTTTGTAGCACCTCTCGCAGCAGATCGAGTCGACAATCACTTTGGGGAAGCTGCGTGAGCGGGAGCTCAGGCAACTGCCGCTGGCCTAGTTGGAAGGCTTGGGTAGCTGTCATTTCGGAGTTGCCAGCTGCACCGACAATTGACAATAGGATCGAGCACTCACGGGATAGGCGTTGCAACCCATAGTAACGAATAGGTGGGCTTTTTATTTTGATGTACTGCGTGCGAAGATGCCGGGTAACAACCTGGAATAGCATCCACTCAAATAGGTCAATCTTGTTGTCAGCCGCGACGAGCATTTCGAAGCACGCAGCGAATTCTTTGAACTGTCGAGCCGACATCGCCTTCAGTGACGGAATCGCTAGATCAACCAAAGGAAGTCTCGCGCGAATATCAAGACCGTCGACGAGTGGTTGAATGGCCTGCACAAGCGCGACAATATCTTTGGACGCATGATCCTTGAGCGCACTTGATTGACTTGCTCTGATTTCTAGCTGTTTATCGAGCAAGAGCGCATAGACGACCGCTCGGGCACCATACGGATCGTGGACGGTATCAACGAGTCTCTTGGGAATCGATCGGATGAGTTCGGCGGCGTAGTCACGGTGACGCGTCGTGGGTTCGCCGACTTGCTGATACGCTTCGTCAACAACCTCAATCGGTACACCTGCGTTCGCTTCAGAACTCTGTGTAGATCCCGTGAATGCCGCAGCGTTGGCTGAGGCTGCCGATCGGATGATCTCAGGTGAATATCCTGGGTCGGAAAGGAATCTCCCATCCCAGCTGGGGTCGATCGCGATAATTCGCTTGGGAAGGGGAGGGTGAGTCGCCCAGAGACCTGTAATGCCTTCCCAGACGCCTTGCGAAAAATACATGTGGCTGACTTCAGATGCGTTTGCTGCCTGCAACCGTGATCCGGCTGTCATCCCGCCGATGCGTTTGAGGGCACCAGCAATACCCGATGGATTGCGAGTGAATTGCACCGCTGAAGAATCGGCAAGGTACTCGCGTTGCCGCGAAACGGCAGCCTTGATTAAGTTGCCGAAGAAGGTGCCTATTGAACCAAGAACAATCACCGCAACGGCGACGGCGAGAATGACGAGAATCGCCTGACCACCGTTGTCGTTCTTGCTGTTTCGAGAACGCGAATGACCATGCCCTGCATAAATGAACGTTCGAAAAATTAGCTGCCCAGTCAGTCCGATCAGCAAGATGCCATGGAGGATTCCAATGAGCTTGATGCTCATCCTCATATCACCATTGAGGATATGGCTGAATTCGTGTGCTATCACACCCTGCAATTCGTCTCTTGATAAGCTCTCAGCGCATCCCCTTGTGACGCCTAGCACGGCGTCACTGGGCGAATAGCCAGCGGCAAACGCATTGATGCCGTCTTCGTCGAGCAAAAAAACAGGAGGAACCGGTGTGCCTGAAGCGATGGCCATTTCCTCAACCACGTTTAGGAGACGTCGTTCAATCGAGTCCTCCGTGTTGGGAAAAAGGCGGTGACCTCCAAGGCTTTCAGCGACACGTGTTCCTCCGCCATCCCTCAGTTCAAAAACTTTGTAGAGTGTGCCAGCTAAAATAAGCAACGTCGTTGTGATGCCCGCAATGGCGGGAATCGAGTATCGCTCGAATCCACGTGGCGGATTCGAAGGCTTGGTTTGCATCTCGACAACGAGGGTCGCAATCGCAACGACCGATCCGACGATCAAAATGACCGCCAACCCAAAGAGAATGACAAGCCAAACGGTGCCTCGTCGAGCGTCGGATTGACGCTGATAGAAATCCGTCGCCATCTAGTTGAAAGAAACTTTCGGTGCCTCTGCGATAGCTTCGCTATCAAACTCAAGAAGTTGGGCGTCTTTTGAGTGCCCAAAGAAACCAGCCACAATCACCGGTGGGAACGTCTGCTTGTAAGTGTTGTAGGCTGTCACGGCATCGTTATATGCCTGCCGGGCAAAGGCCACTTTGTTCTCCGTTGAAGTGATTTCTTCGGTCAACTGAGCCATGTTCTCGTTTGCCTTTAAGTCAGGATAGGCTTCCGAAAGTGCAAATAGTCGGCCGAGTGCACCTGTCAGTCCTTGTTCCGCGCCGGCGAGCGTTTGCAGGGCGACCGCGTCACTCGGGTTCGCCGAAGCCGCCTGTAGTCCTGAAACAGCCTGGTTACGGGCCTTGATCACAGCTTCAAGAGTCTCGCGTTCGTGCGACATGTAGCCCTTCACCGTTTCAACCAGATTCGGAATCAGGTCATACCGACGCTTGAGTTGAACTTCGATTTGCGAAAAGCCATTTTCATTGCGGTTCTTTAAACGCACTAGTTGGTTGTAGACCCCAACGGCGTAGAACACCAAGATCAAGGCGAAAGCAACGAATGCACCCAAGACAACGAAAACTGCGGTGGCCATGACCTACCCAAATTGAAGAACGAATATTAGCCCGCCACAGATTTTATCAGCACGTGGCGGTCCACAGAACCAAGGCACGAGCCGTTCGTCAGCTGGGCGCGCGAGAGTCTTGCCTTTTTGAGTCTGGCGACCTGTAGTACCAGCTTTCGCAGGTCTGGTTTGCGTTTGGTTTCGGCGATTGAGGCTTCCAGGCAATGCGATATGCACTCGCAGACGGTCCGTCGACACGATGTCACGCAGCCTGGATAAAATGGCGGCATGATAAGATCTTCAATGACCGTACTGTTCGCGCTGATTTCCTGTTTGATTCCAGTACCAAAGGCTGAAGGGAAGCCTAATATCGTATTTATCTTGGCGGACGATCTGGGGTATGGAGACCTTGCGTGCTATGGACGCGAGGATATTCAAACGCCAAACCTGGATTCGATGGCTAAAGGTGGCGTGCGATTCACGGCCCACTACGCCAACGGAGCCGAGTGCACCCCAACGCGAACGGCTTTCCTAACGGGCCGCTATCAGCAATGGGTGGGGGGACTCGAATGCGCCATCGGAACGGGCAATGTGGGACGTTACGACGACGCGATTCGTCTTAGGGAGACGAATGATCTTGGTTTACCTTCCGCGATCCCCAATCTTCCGGCCATGATGAAGCAGGCCGGCTACGAAACCGCGTTGTTCGGTAAGTGGCATCTCGGGTACGAGGCAAAGTTCGCTCCCCATCATCATGGATTTGATCACACTTACTACTGTGTTGGTGGCGGCATGGACTATTTCCACTTCACCGATAACGTCGGAGATTACAACCTCTTTGAAGATGGCAATGAGATTCATGAAGAAGGCTACTTTACTGATCTGATGACTGATCGGGCGATTGACTTTCTTCGGTCGAAGCGAGACAAGCCTTTCTTTCTCTACCTTCCCTACACCTGCCCGCATTCGCCGTTCCAGGGGCCCTCTGATAAGAAGTCTGAACCTCTCACTCTCGATTCGACACTCTGGAAGCAAGGCCAAGCTCCACCGGATGTTTATCGAGCCATGATCATGCACATGGACGAAAGGATTGGTGATGTTCTTAAGGCCGTCGATGGGAATACGCTCGTGGTTTTTACGAGTGACAATGGTGGAACCAAGAGCGCACGCAACAACCCCTATCGAGGTATCAAAGGCAGTACGTTTGAGGGTGGGATTCGGGTGCCTGCTATCGCCTTCTGGCCGGGGCGTTTGTCAGCTGGTGCCGTTTGCGATGTGCCGACGCTCACATTCGATTGGACGAAAACGTTCGCTGATCTCGCTGGCGCTACGTTCCCAATTGAGCATCGCTTAGAGGGCTTAAACCTTTTTGAAATCCTAGACGGTAAGGAGACCAGCCGAGTTCTGTTTTGGCGAAAGCCTCGTGGAGAACAGATTTGGAAAGGGTTGCGTGATGGCCATTGGAAATACATCGCCGACAATCGCGCTGGGAAAGAAAGAGAGTATCTATTCGATTTGGCGTCGGACGAATCCGAGTCAAACAACCTATATGAGGTGTATCCCGATCGGGCATCCAAGCTACGCCTCGCCTTCGACCAATGGGAGGAAACAACTCGGCGGCATCGACGTGGTCGGCCGGATCAGCTTGATCGGGCTCCTTCAGCAGCACCCTGATTTTCAAGTGTTCGAACCGCATTCAGATTTGATTTACCTGTAGGCGGTTGTTGTTATCTGAAACAAAGCGTTCGTAGTCCTATGTATGGCGGAAGCCGAGTGATTTGGTACGGTTACCTTCTTAAGACGCAACGTGGTCGCCATGAGAATCACCGATCGGCCGTGAGAAAAATGCGCAAGTCGCGAACAACTATTCAATACCGTAATGACCGCGCAAGTAGTCGAGCACTCTGGTGATCTCAGTGCGATCTAAGGGGCGTTCGTAGATCAAGACGCGAGCCAATTCTCCATCGAAGGATTCAGAACCCGGGTGGTTTGTTGCATCACGTTCAGTGCCAATGGCGAGTTTGGATGGATTGGCATTCACATTGACGGGAAAAGGGGAAGAGGCAACCGGACCACTTGAATTTACAAATAGGTCGATGGTGACGGTTCCAGTACCTTTGCCCATGCGAGCGGCAATCACGTACGGTCAATTCGGCTCAAGCTTCATTCCCGCAACTTTCGGGTTGTTTTTGTCAAAACGTCCAAAGGTTGCACCGCTTCTTGAGCCACACCAGATCGACAGATCATCATCGAGGCATCCCCAGATACCCTCGTAGTTGCCACTGTTTCGCAAGTTGCCAATGAACGCGTTTACATTTTTCAAACGGTGCAGGCCAAATTCAGTCTTGGTATTGGAGTCGGCTGATTCGTAGAACTTTGCTACTGCGAACCATGTGTAGCCAGCGCCTTTGATGAGGTGATCGAAGGCATCTTCTTGTTGGTTGATGAGCTCATCTTCTTTAAAGACGAGTGCGTTGTGTTGATTGAAGCTCGAAGATCGCTCAATCAAGAGCGGCTGGCCTGATCCCGGATTGGAAAGCCTGACGCCATAATCATTGGGGACAAAGTCCTTGGCTTCGAAGTAGTTGACTTGATTAGTCCATTTAATGACTCGCCTAGTTTCACTAGACACCACGTCTATGTCGGCATTGAGATCCAGAATAAGACCACTTCTGATTGGCTGATCTTTGTCGTTGTTTCCCACTGCCGCCCAAATGATGCCTCCCTCGACCAACCTTTGGAAGTTCGCATTTTTGTAGACGTCAATCGTGTGCCCCAGAGAAGTAAAGAATGAGCGTCCGCCGTCAAAGTACTGGTACCAAGTGAATGGGTGATCGCCGCCCATCTTCACCGAGGGATCACCTTCATAGCTGTCTTCATCCAGCGAAATCAGCACATTGACCTGTTCTCTTGGGTTGTAGGCGAACTTATGCCATTCATCCTTTACGTTCCACTCTTTGGGAAGATGAGCGGTGCAATGGTGGCATTGGTTTTCAACATGAAGTGTCGCTTCTTGAACATGAGGATGGGCGACAAGCCGAGTGCCGATGAGTTGCTCATACCAATTTTGAAATTCACCGCCCTCATGCCAGATCGCACCGGCGCAGTGTATTCCCACAAAGCCTCCACCACTGCGAATGTACGACTGCAATGCTTGATGCTGGTCGTCGGTGAAGATGCGTCTGTCAGTTCCGCAGTTGTTATTGAAAACAATGACATCGAACGTGCCTAGTTTGTCGTCGCTAATAAAAGCGGGATCGGATGCTGAATGAACGTCCCATCCGTTCTTCGCGCCAAGCCACTCGACCATGCGAAGGGCTTCTGGTTTTGAATCATGTTGAAATCCGCTGTCACCCTGAAAGTTGAGAACTCTAATCTCGCTTTGTTTACGTTCTTCACCACAACAGGGACGGTAGTCAACGATGACCAAGAGCAGTGCGAGAAGGAGTTTTGAGAGGTTTATGCTCACTAACCTCAATTCCGGATGGGCTGGATAGGCAACTCAATGCCCGGACTTTCCTTACCGCCGGCGTTGAGTGAGGTGACGCGATAGGTGACGGGGTCCGTTGAGTTTTGAGGTGAGTATTCATCGATAAACTGAGTGCCGTAGACGATTCCAACTAACTCATCATTTCGATAAACGCGGTAGCCAACGACCCAGCTGGAGGGGCCTTCGTCGCGAGCGGGTTTCCAGGCCAGACGCAGATGTTTTCCATTGGGTCGCACCCGTCTGAGTTCAAAAGGATCAGATGGTATTGAATTTGTTTGCGTGACCTCGCCAAGCATGAGTTCTTCGATTTCTTTTGCAATTGATTCGGGATCTCGCCTCTTTTGGATGTAGCCTTGTTGCCGATTTGGCATGGGGGACCAACGGCATTCGCCTGATTCGGTGAGGTCGATATCACCATCTAAGAATGCCTGATAGTTCTTTCCTTCGCCTCGAATCGCGTAATGCAATGCGCATTGGTCATTGCTGTGGCGATCAATTCGTTCGCTCCCTCCGCGCGTCGCAAAGTGAAATTCGTAGCTGCGTCGTGCGATGTGATCTGTTGGTAGTGACTTCAGCGTCTGTCCTGTCATTACATTGCCTCGATTGGCATCGTGGTAATTGCCGCAACCGACTTCCCATCCAGAAGCGACGAAAGGTGCTGGGCAGTTTTCGATCACGTAACGACACATTTGGTTGCGTTCGGTGTTGAGGCATGACCATTCGGTGTACCCGCAGAGTTCGCTTGAACCGCCCCAATTTGTCCGATCGTACCCGGAGCCATCAATGAAGTTGCCACCCATTGTGGCGACCAATCGTACTTTCTGATCGACCAGCTCTTTCCCGCTGAGTGAACTGTATTGGCAAGCGTCTGACTTTAGAAGCGCAAAGAGATTATGCATTGTGCCTATCACGATGATGGTGATACTCTCGTCATCAGCACTGGCGAGAATCTCGCGATACAGTTCAACGCTATCGATTGCGTCCGAATGTGTTCTCAGAGGATGAGCGTACTCATTGGCTAGCATGTGGCTGTAGAGATCTTTGGGCGCATCATGATGCGTTTGATAGCCTTTGTAGTCACCCACTGGGATCGCGCCTCGTCCATAGAACTCATTAATGGCGCTGATGCTTAGCGATGCTTCCTTGTGATCGATTGAATTGATCACCGCCAGGATCTCGCACTCTCCTCGGCTGGCCATTGTGTGAAGCATGGCCATGCAACCCACGTCATCAGGATCTGAAGAAGGATCAGTATCGAGAATGACTCGATGTTGTGCCGCACAGGCCTGAGAGAGAGCAAACCCCAAGAGTGCGATGAGAATTCGGTGATGCATAGGTTCTAGCTATAGAATCTCGAAGGTCGTGACCAATTTCACGGTGTAGGTCAATGTGCTCGGATTTTCACTAGCCACTTCGTCCGATTCGACCGGAAAATCCAATGATCGATCTTGATAGTAATCGATCGAGAGGTCGGATGAACTTGCTGATACGGAAATCACTGGTCCACGCTTCAGTCCCATGGCAGATGCCAGTGCGTCGGCGTCCTCTGCTGATTCATCCGCGGCTTTTCGCATCGCTGACTGCTTTTGCTCTGCCGTTATCGATCCAACGAACCTGAAAATCGTGCCCTGCGAATTGGATTCCATTCCATACTGCTGCGCCATCCGAGCGTATTGCTCCAATTTTTCGGCCTGCACTTCGGTGATGTTCGCCCCATCTTGCTCACCCACGACATCGACTTCCGCAACTTTTTCTTGAAGACGCTTGATGAACAAGATCTGAGCATCATTGTCCGATTCAGGAATGACCCAGTCCGCCGAAACAGTCGCTTGAGCTTCAAGCGGAAGTTGGGATTCATCGGAATCCGCCTCCATTTCGCCACCCATTCCCATCTCCATCATCATCTGCAACCGAGAATCGTTTCCCGCTAGGCCACTGATGACCGTGTCACCGAATTCGATCGATGATTCATCCGCTTTAAGCGCAATTAGTTTTTGACGAGCTTTCTCTTTCAGTTCGCGTAGCGTTTCCAAAGCTCGGCGGGCGTCGGAATCACTCGCCTTGATTTGTCCGACCATTCGGACTCGAGTTGCCATCACCTTGACCGAAGCGCTCTTGTCAATGTGTAAGCCCGGATTCGAAGAGCCTGTTTTTTGCCCGCAAACTCCTTGGGCGAGAGTGATACTGAGCATCAAATACAATGCGAGCGGCCAGGTTCGCCGAAATCGATTAATCATGATCCAATCCGAAAACAGTTCTTAGAAATCAAAAAACACGCCATCTACAAATTCGTCCTCTTCCACGGTGACAAGAGTACGCGCGGATTCCGTCTTCATCTTGACGATTCGTCGTTTGATGGAATCGCTTTCCCAGCTATCCATGTGTTCTTCCATCCATTTGACCGCCCGCTTTAGCGTGCCCAGGTCGGCTTCTTGATCGCGTCTTAATAGAACTTCGAAGAGCAACTTTAATCGCGAATCTTCATCGGGGTGCTCGGAGACATGTCGCACTAAACCGGTAAGATCGTAGTCGCCAGAGGGATCCGCTATGGCTTGAAGGCCGACCGCGAGCGCGGCGTCGTCAGGTCGATCGCTCTTCGCGAATTTCCTGAGAGTCTCTTCATCAACCTCACGTTTGACCGTTTTGAAGTCCGGGAAATAGACGGACTCACCAAAAAGCTTCCACAAGGTTTGATTGACGGTCGATTGGTTTGCCGCGAGCTGCAAACCGAGTGTCTGAATCTTTGGGTCCGAGTCACCTACAAGCTTATTGATCACCATTGTCCGATTCTTATGGCCATCTTCACCGCTACCGAGGGCTAGTGCCGCCGCGGCCAAATACCGGAAACGTCCAGATGCATCCGAGTCATCGAGCCATTGATTCGCAACGACACTGGCGGCCTTGGTGTTACGATTGCCCAAGACCATCATTGAAACCGCCCCGGCCGGATTGTATCGATTCGCGTATTCGGCGAGTTCTTTCTGAAAAGCCTTTGGGCATGGATAGGTCAAGTCATAGGTATGTGAGTAGTTTTCTAGTAGTTGGTAGATTCTTGGTGTTTGACTTCCGGATGCGATCAGCAAGGCACTCGCGTGGGCTTGCATTGCGTTTTGATTCCATTCCGAAGAATCGAGCTTCTCCAACTGTTTCAATAGAAACCTAAAGCTACCGATTCCGGGCGGTTGTCCAGCATCGAGTAATAATTGAGCCTGGTGCTTAGCATCGGCGTTAACCCACATTCGATCGAACAGAAGTTGTTTTCGGTGCTGTCCGGCCAATGAGCGGATCGCATCGGGATCTCGTTGAGTGCGACCATCGATTTCGTTGGATGCAGGTAGCATCCAAAGCATGCGTGATTGCAGGTCTCGATCGATTAACCGTTCATCCGCCGTTGAAGTATCCACCTCAATCCAACCGCCGATGTCCTGCATCCTGCTATCATCCCATCTTTCAGGACTAGCAATGGCGATTGCTTGTATCGACGAAACCAAGCCGCGGATGATCGGGTCAGTCCGGGTATCGTTCAGCTCTGACAATTGAGGCACGATCGGCGCGAGCATGGAACGCACTTTGATCCGGGCGGCTCGTCCCGACCAGAGAGCTGTCATGATCTCACGCTGAGTCCTGGGCTTTGGTAACAACTTAGGCGGTACGGCAGACTCAACAGCCGGAATTCCAAAGAACTCATCCACTCGACGTAGCGGCTGCTGATCGACTGACTCAAGGCGAATGTTGTCGACCACAGCCTTATCAATTCGCATGTCGAAAAGCAAATCGACGAGCCCGGTTGAAGACTCGAATGGCATTCCGTCGGTCAGCCTGCGTTTGCCCGATTCGCCTGTTTCTTCATCCAATGATTCAAAAACCTCGGTTGGATCATTGAATGGCTTTGTCAGGAGTAACTCTTTGTGGAGGACTTGTTGGGCGTCCTGCAGCAATAAACGCAGTGCATCCCTTTGAGTCGATTGATCAGAAGCTTGAACGGCAACACGAATCAAAGTCGAGGGTGGTATTACGGAGTCAGGTGTCTCATCGAGGACTCGGTCTTTTCGGAATCTAAGTGAAAGATGAATGGCACTTGCCAATTCAGACTCGCCTTCCGCTTTTGCTCGTTGTCGGATTTCATTGTAGAAGATGGTGCTTGCTTCTCGATCATCGCGAACGGTCTCCGATACTTGTCTTGCTATCGACGGTCGATCTCTCAGCAAGTCAAAGATCGACGATACGGTCCGCGTCGAAATGATGCTGCCGAGCTGTGCAGCGGCTTTCGCAGAGACGAAGGAGTCTTCATCGTTGGCGGCTGATAGAACAGCGTCGCTGACAAGCGACTGCGTTTCGGTTTCTGAATTACCACGATTGGCGGACGCCGCATAGACAGACCCAAGGGCCTCAACGGCCGCAGCCCGAACTTGCCAATCGTTATCTTCGAGCCGTGAAATCAGAATCGGTATGGCTTGATCAGAATCGGTTGATTTGAGATAGCGAATGGCATAGATCACGAGATCGGTATCGGTCTCAGACAGCAGGTACGCTTTGACTGCATCGAGTGCTTGAGGCGTCTGGAGTATTGCTAGTTGTTTGAGTACTCCTGCGCGAACGTTCTTATCTGGATCTTTCAGAAGGTTCGTAAGACGTTTTGGATCAGCATCCGGTGCGACTCGCGTTAGGTTCTGCAAAGCATATTCGCGCACCAGCGGATCTTCGTCAGCGAGCATGGAGGTAAGAAGCGGCAAATCACCTTCGATCGCAGCCTTGGCGATCTGGCTTGCCGAAGTTCTGCGAGCGATTGTGGGGCCTTCGGCAAGGGCATGCAGCGGTCCGCGTCGCGCCAGCCGAGTTTCTTTACTCGCCGAAAGCGTATAGACGAGCCGCCTGAGTTTAGGTGGATGAGTCTGCCCCATCCTAGTGAGTTTGCGCATCAAAGCCGTGCCCTCGACGTGGACGGCTTTCGCGTCAATAGACAAAGCAGACAACTCAGCTTCCACGAGCATCTCGGGATCTTCTAGGAAAGCCTTGATGCGATCCCGGATTGCGGCGTTTTCATCTTCTTTGGGCGTCTGGTCAGAATTGGTGGGGCCATTGACGCTCCACTCACTTTCCTCCGTCCATCGCTTGAGCTTCTCGACCCGTTCCTCATTAACGGATTCTGGATTCCATGGGTCGATTCCATCGACCGGTGCTTTCCAGTGGCGCAAAAGCCGCAGCGACTCTAAACGCATCGCAAGGTTGCCGGTCTCGAACGCGGTGACGACCACTGACGAAGCGAGTTGAGGCTTCTCGATCAGTCTTTGTGTGACTATTGACCTTACTTCGACATCACGGTCGCCGAGGAGACTAACAAGCTGTTCGATGTCTTCGCTTGCAAGATCCGATCCGGGTTTGGTGAGAATTTCATCGATCGCTGAATTGGCTGGGATTCCATTCAGCCAAGCCAACAAATCATTTCCGGGAAGATAACCATCATGACCGGCAATTTGGCGACCATCCATCGTTACCACACGTAAGGCCGGCAAGGCGTTTGCCTCAAGCGTCTTCGCGTCGCCGATCTGACGATCTGCATCGATTTTCACAAGCGTGAATTGCTGAGCGATTTCAGCTTCGATACTCCCTGCGATTTCCGCTTCCAATTCCGAACAGAATGTACACCAGGTCGCCCCAACGACGACGAACATCCGGCGATTATTGAGACGAGCCGCGATCTTTCCACTCGAAAGGCTATTCATCCAGACGACGTTATCGGTATCAACGCTATCGCCCAGAACGTCTTTGTTATCGGTGTCTGCAGTCTCTGCTTTCTCGCCAGAGCCTTCTTCCGCTTCGACGTTCCCGACATCTTCGGTATCCGGCGATGCCTGTGGAGGTATGGCATGAGTTTGGGAAACAAGAGCCAGCCCACAGATAAACCTGTAAATCAAAGGCCACAACGATCTCGAATCTAATTTTGAATCACTCATGTTTCGCACTCAACTTGCGTCACCGATTCAATCCAATCGTGACAGGGGTTCTCGCCTGCGACAACGTCTTGCCATGGATGATCCGGTTCCAAAACTCCTCGTACTCAAACGTTGGACTGTTTTCATGATCGTGGCACTGAAGGCATTGGCCGCGGGCGTCGTAAGGCGTCTTTGTCCTCGGGTTTTCGACGTGCCGCGAAGAAGGCCCGTGGCAGTTCTCACACCCGACGTTGACTCTTTGACTCGAAATTCGGTGACTGACGAATCCCCCCTGGCGACCATACCCAGTCGTGTGACATCTTTGGCAGGCCGGGTCGACCTGCGCTCCCGTCATCTCCAGAGATGCCCACGCATGCACATGCTTCGAGTTGTGCCAGACGGCATCGTCGGATTGGTGGCAAGGGACACAGGTTTCACTTCCCGCGATAAGATTGCCCCCTTTGCGTTGAACCCTTGCGGAAACAAATGTGGTTTGATTAGGCGAGAAGTCTGACTCATCCAAAGCCGCGTAGAACGAATCCAAGTTCTGTTGCTGGCGAGACGCCATTTCGATGGAGCTTTCTACCTCGACAATCCTGGTGTTTTCAACGGCAGAACGATCTTCTGCACCCGAGGGTAACTGCCAATGAACAAGAAACTTGCCCTTGTTCGTGGCGCTGGCGACCATGGCCGATCCAACGAGCGTAGGGGGGACGACCTGACCCGTTGGCCCACCCATGACGGCATCTAGTTCGGGAAATCGGTTGGCGAATTCACGGAGTTTTGGTGCATCCATATAGGCCAACAGGACGACCAAATCCGAATCAATCAAATCCAACTCTCGAAGGATCGCTGAACCGGGATCACTCGCGATCAACTCATTGCCGACAAGATCCGGATCAACGACGCCCAAGACCGCCACAGACTTGCCGCAAGCATGAAGAACAACGTGGGTCTTCCCAATTGGCTTGCCCTGTTGGTCGGTCACATTGGTCGAAAGGAGTGGCAGATCGTCTTCCGTGAATACCGCTCTTAGCTGGTCAGCGGAGAACTGGCTCTCAGGTCCGCCAAGATTCACGACGTCGTAATCCATTAGTCGCAAGCCGTTGAATATGTATTTTAGCTTGCTTAGGTCGTACTGCGAATCGCCCGCGACATTTCCGCCGACATCGAAAAGGAGTACTTCCGATGACTGACGATGCTTTGAAATCAATGTGTCACGACGTGAAAGACCACCGGATTGATTGCTGGTGCACCCGCATGGGGTAATCCAACCTGAGGTGTCACCACTAAAGAAAATTGACAACGAGGAACTTGAGGAATCACCGGAGCAACCTGTTGAAATCAACAGGCACATGGTGAGAAAGCCAAAGGTCACTCGAGATGCTTTCATCAATGCATTAGTGAATAAACAAGAACGTTCACGTTGACCATCTCACTATTGGTGATTTCATTGCCCCCGCAACAGCAGCATCCCTCAGTATGCGATGTGTCATTCAACCCGTCTTGGCTGTAGAGGACGCCCAGTCGCCCATCAATATGAATGCCCTCAAGAGGCTTGATGTCTTCGTTTTTCGCCTCCAAACGACTGATGTCATAAACGGTGTGGAAGACGAGGTGCTCCATCGAAAGCGGAGTGAGCAAAAACTCCGCGAACACTTTGGTCATTTCAGCCCTAAAGCTCTCATTCCATTCCGTCGATGAGCATCCCGCACTGGCAAGCAAGAAACCGCCTCTCTCGACAAACTGACGCAAGTTTTTGCGTTCTCCGTCGGTCAGAGTGAACTCGCCTTCGCCCGTCATGATCAACAAAGGAAAGCTATAGATTTCGTTCGATGCTAACTTAACGGTGTGAAATCGGCGGCTTGTTGTAAGCGACGTGTCCTTCTCGGCCTTCAGCAGAAAGTGGTCACTGAAACACTCGCTGCTTTTGTCGCCGGCATAAACCAGTTGAGCCACTTGTACAACGCTGCGCGATTCACCTCCGAGTCCCGATGGTTCGGATGAGTATTGATCAAATGTATTCTCCTCAGCGTTAAGCCTGGCAGTCCCGCAAAGCAGAGTTGCGCACGCAAACAGACAAACAAAGCGAGTGAGGTTCCAGTCTTGAAAACTCATTGTGGATCACCAATCTCTTCGGCAAGAGTGCGAAAGTAGTTTGAAACAGAAGCCCTGTAGCGACTTGGGACCGTGCCGACACTGTCCCCGCGTGTTCCGATCGCGTTTGCAGTTTCGAGTGAACCCGCGGATCCGTTGGTGGAACCTCCGGTCCGATACGATGCGACGCCTCCATCGCTATTGGAATCACTCTCGCCGCGACGCGGTTGCGACTGCATTGATGGAATCCCGCCATAAATGCCAAC
>JBCCKZ010000004.1:0-28047 GCA_039027135.1 Planctomycetota bacterium | reverse complement strand
CCAAGCAAAAGGTAGATATCGCCGTTGCGAAAGAGCAGCTTGACGCCCAAAAGCAAACGGGTGACGCCATCAATCAGATGCTCGAAGCGGCCGTCGATGTGAGTCGACAGATCTCTCAGGGACGACTCGACGTCAAAGCCTGAGGCCAACCCCAAACACACTGGCCAACCGATGGGCCGCAGGGGGAGAGGCGTACGACGCCTCGGGTATCAGAACAGAATGAAGTGATTCGATTGGTTATCGACAAACGCCGAAACTCTCGGCGGCATGTCGCTTTAATGACATCCGTGAAATCAATGATCAGCCGCTAGCACCCGGTTACGGTTTGGAACCGGACGCTATCGCGTTGCGGCTTACTAAATCGATAGGCCGTTTGGCGAGTTTCGCTACGCTATCTTTTGACACATCACCGTCGAGATGGAGACGCCAACTAGGGCCTGGGTGCTGCCTGTGCCAGCGTTGCCAGTTCTTCGACACCAACGCGGTCGCAGAAGTCACCAACCGATTCGTCGTCGCTACGATGGGTTTTGTAGGCCGAGAGGATACCGATGATCTCATCGGCGACTTCCGAGTCCGGGATTGGATCCTTGTAGACGGAGGCCAGGCGATTTCCTAGCCAGCCACCGCCAACATACATCGTGTACTTGTTGCGAGCCTTGCCAACCAAAGCGAGGTCCGCGTTGTAAGGCCGAGCACAGCCGTTGGGGCAGCCCGTCATCCGCAGTGTGAATCGCTCCTTGTCGAGACCCAGTTTGGCGATGGGAGTCTCGAGATCGTCAATGATCGACGGCAATCGACGTTCTGACTCCGTGATTGCTAGGCCACACGTTGGCAACGCTACACAAGCCATTGACCAGCGTCTGATGGTTGATGTGGCGTCGGTTAACGGAATATTGTGGTCGGAAATGATCGTTAAAAGTTCGTCTTTGTCCGCTGGATCGATATCGGTAAAAATCAGGCTTTGGTGCCCGGTCATGCGAACTTCAACAGGGAATCGCTCGAGAACTTTTCGAACGCCGGCTTTGATCTGTCGGACGTCGTTGTCGTACATGCGGCCGTTTTCGATGTTCAATCCGTAGGACCACTTGCCATCACCTTGGTCTTGCCAGCCCATGTGATCATCAAAGCCAGTGACGTCATCGGGCGTGCAATCGGCAAGAGGTTCGCCATAGTACTTCTCGACCTCAGCGCGAAACTTCTCGATGCCCCAGTCCTCGACTAGGTACTTCATTCGTGCGATCTTTCGATCGGTTCGATTGCCGTGATCTCGTTGGACCTTAAGCACTGCTTGGCAAACGCCAACCACTTGATCAGGCGTCGCGAACGCCATGCGCTTGGCAAGTTTGGGTCCCGTGTCCTTGCGGGCGGGTGTTGCGCCCATGCCTCCACCCACGAGGACGTTGTAACCGATGACTTCACCGTCGCGAACAACCGCGAGCAGGCCGATGTCTTGGGTGTAAATGTCGATGCAGTTGTCTTCGGGCAGTGCGATGCCCATCTTGAATTTACGCGGAAGATAGGTTGGCCCGTAAAGCGGTTCGACGACTTCTTCAGGAACTCCACCTCCGACGGGCTGCTTTTCATCGCTGCCGGGTTCCATGATCCAAAGTTGATGATAGGCGGAAGTACGCGGTGCCATCTCTTCGGTGAGCAAATCTGTGAGAGCCTCGATCGTCGCGTGAACGGGATCATTTCGCTTGGCGGGGCAGCACATGATATTTCGATTCACATCGCCGCAAGCCGCTAGCGTCGATAACGACATCTCGTTGATGCGTTTGATCGTTTCGCGAAGATCCTTCTTGAGGATTCCGTGCAGCTGGATCGTCTGACGAGTCGTGACCTTCATCGTCGAGTCACCGAGTTCATCACACATGTCGAGCATTTTAAGGAACTGGTCCGCCGTGCATCGCCCTCCCGGAATGCGAAGACGCAACATCATCGAATAGAACTTGCCGATGCCGGCTTTTTTGGCTTCGACTCGGCGATCACGATCGTCCTGCTGATAGCTTCCGTGAAACTTAAGTAGCTGGATATTATCGGCGTTAAAGAACGCGGTATCTTCGGAGAGCTCCTGGGGAATCGAGCCAGCCAAGAAATTGCTGGCCTCTTTTATTTTCTCAACCGGATTAACTTTCTTTTCACCATCTTTGGCAGCACCGCGGGGTGCGGGCTTCCGAGGTGCGGGCTTCGGTGAGTTGCTTTGACTCGGGCTAACTTCGGTGGACATCGTTGGTGGCTGCTCTGTTGAAACCTTTCGGGTCATTCCGAAATTGCGGGCAATGGGGTAACTATACCGCTCATATCGCGACATCACTATGTCGATCTTTTCAACCGAAAAATACTTGGAGAGCGGACACTTGGGTGCGGAAAAACTCGACGGAAAGGCGATTGCTGCCCAGATTCGCGACGAGGTCGGCGAGAGGGTGCGACGACTTGTCAATGCGGGCAAAGAACCGCCTTGCTTGGTTGCCATCCTCGTTGGAGAGGACCCCGCAAGCCAAGTCTATGTTCGTAACAAAGAACGAGCCTGCGACAAAACGGGAATCTTAGGACGCGTCATCCGGCTTGATGCATCGACATCGCAAAACGAATTGCTCTCTCACATTCAAACGCTCAACGAAGACCCCTCCGTCAGCGGAATACTATGCCAGCTGCCATTGCCGGCAAGCGGTAATGGAGGCCGGGGATTCGACGAACGCGAGGTGCTCGATGCGATTAGTCCCGACAAAGACGTTGATGCTTTTTCACCGGTCAATGTTGGTTTATTGATGCAGGGGCGTCCTCGCTTCTTGCCGTGTACTCCTCATGGAATCGTTCAACTGCTTTCGCGTTGTGACATCACGACAGCGGGCAAGCACGTTGTGGTCGTTGGACGCAGCGACATTGTCGGAAAGCCAATCGCCATGATGCTGGCGCAGAAGGATTCCAGTCGTGGTCCAGGAACGGCGAACGCGACGGTCACGATTGCCCACTCAAGGACTTCTAACCTCCGAGAGGTATGCAAGACGGCAGACATTTTGATTGCGGCGGTGGGGCGTCCAGAGATGATCACAGGTGAAATGATCAAACCGGGTGCCGTTGTGATTGATGTCGGCATCAATCGTGTTGCTGATCGTTTGGTTGGCGATGTGGATTTTGATTCAGCCTCCGAGGTCGCTTCAGCAATCACACCCGTGCCTGGCGGCGTTGGACCATTGACGATTGCGATGCTGCTTCACAACACCGTGCTCGCTGCTGGAGGCTGAATCGTAGCGGATCCCGCCAGGGTTACGTCTGTCTGCTTATACTTTAAGTATGCGAGTACCCAGTGTTGGCATTGACGGTTTAAAACTTCGCAAAAGATTTTGGGTGCCAGCGATCTTTTGCCTTCTCCCCGCAGTTGTCTTGGTGGCCCCGCCCCATCTTGCGAGGTATCGCTATCCTCAGGAAACGATTGAGATGTTGTTTGGCAGCGCGGAGAATATTGAGCTGCTGCAAGACGGGGAAGCGGTAGAGGTCTATCGACTGCGTTATCATCCGCAGGACTCGTATGCCGATCATCTCGATGCCTTCGACCGTGTAAGTGAACCGGTCACGATGACATCGGGCCAAGTACGCCGGCTCAAGGAACTCTTTTTGAATCCAACCCATTATCAGTGGGATCGTCCGGGGTGGCGTACCCTTTCAGCTTGCTCCATTCAATACAGCGTTGATGTGCAATTCATGCTCGACGGCAAAACCTTTGACTTCCTGCTTTGCTTTGGATGCTCGAGTATTGCAGCTTTTGATAGCGGTGATCGTGTCTATTCGAAGAGTTTCTCAGAGTTCGAAGCGGATGCGAAAGACCTTTTCAAGGAGGTGCTTGGCTCCGATAACTTGATCGGTGAACTGCCAGAAGATTGGGGAGATTACCAGCTATACCAGGGTGACTAATCGCGTTGGCGTCCCAATTGCGATGTAGTCTTCACAGCCTAGTTTGTTGTAGCGAACGTCGCCAAGACTTTCGGTGATCAAATCAGTCGGCCGAAACTCTTGGCGAGTATCGCTACTCAGGATGCTGGCCGAAACTCTTGGCGAGTGTCGCTACTTGAGTTGATTTCTAACTCGCGTATCCCTTCGGATGGGACTGGTGCCAAGCCCATGCGGTTTCGATGATCGTTTTGGGATCGGTGTACTTGGCCTTCCAATCAAGAAGCATCTCAGCCAACCGAGCGTCGGCCACCAACTCGGGTGGATCGCCTTCTCGTCGCTTGCCCATCACCTCCGGAATCTCATGTCCGGTTACCGAACGACAAGCTTCCACGATCTCTCGCACACTGGTGCCCTTCCCCGTCCCAAGGTTCACACAGATGCCTTTGCCTGATTCGATCTTTTCAAGCGCCTTCAGGTGGGCTTCGGCCAAATCATCCACATGAATGTAGTCACGGATGCACGTGCCATCGGGCGTTGGATAGTCGTCTCCGAAGACGGTGATCGATTCTCTTTGTCCTAACGCGACCTGAAGCACAATGGGAATCAAGTGGCTCTCGGGATCGTGATCTTCACCGATCGACCCATCCGGCCGAGCTCCCGCCGCATTGAAGTATCTTAGCGCCGCGTAACCCAAGCCATAGGCGTGAGCGTAATCGGCTAGCGCCTGCTCGACGACAAGTTTGGTGAACCCGTAGGGATTGATGGGTTTCTGTTCCGTTGTTTCCGCAATCGGGATGATCTCGGGCTCGCCATAGGTGGCTGTCGTGCTGCTAAAGACGAACCGTTTGACATTCGCTTCACGCATCGCGTCGAGCAAATCAATCGTGGCGATGACGTTGTTGCGGTAGTACAGCGACGGATCGTTGACGGATTCGTTAACCAACGCGAAGGCTGCAAAGTGCATTACGGCATCGATCGATTTGGACCGCATCACCTCGACTAGTTTCGCTTGATCCGATAGCTCGCCCTCCACTAAAAGCCCATCCGGAACAGCCGCCGCATGGCCTCGAGACAGGTTGTCATAGACCCAAACAGAATGGCCGGCATCAATCAAATGCCGGACCGCGTGGGAGCCGATATAACCGGCTCCGCCGACAACCAAAATGTTCATGTTTTCCAGGGTAGGGTTTGTTGGGCGCTTTTCTGTCCATGTGCAGTGTTTCCCAAGCGTGTGTTTCACGCCAGTGGGGAGGAAGCGATAGCAGACTGGAGGTCTCACGTCGTAACTGACGATCTTGATGGAGCCTTCCGTATTCTTAGGACCTACAACACTGTCAATTGGACTCTGGCAGATTCAAACGATTGCCGTTAGCAGCCTCTTTCGTCCGCGTCTCATCCCGGAGGTCAATGTGACGTTGTCGCTGATTTCTCCGAGATTGAGTGTTGCTAATCAGGATTTCCACAACAAGAAAATGTTCTATGCCTAAACGTCAGACCAAATTGCAGAAGCTTCAGGCGGGCACGTCAGACGTTGACGGCTCGGAATTCGATCGGTCGCGTTTGACCGACTACTTGATCTACCTTCGCAGCGAGTGCCACCTTGCCGAAAATACTGTCGAGGCATACGGACGCGATTTGGATCGATTCTTGAAATGGCTGGGAAACTCAAGCGTGACTCGCCAGACGGTCCAGTCCCTTTCGACGTATATGGCTTCCTTGCGCGGCGAGGGGCTTGCGCCATCGAGTGTCTCACGGGCTATCGTCGCCGTTCGCACGTTCTATCGTTATCTGCAGCTTGAAGGTCAGGTCAAAGAGAATCCGGCTGAACTATTGGCCACACAAAAGATGTGGCAGCGAATGCCGAAAGTCTTGACAACTCGCCAGGTCGAGGCATTTCTGAGTGCCGTGAAGAAGAGCGATCGCTTCTGGGCTCGCGACCGCGCTCTTTTAGAGATCCTTTACGCCACAGGATGTCGAGCCAGCGAAGTCTGTTCGCTGAGACTTCGTGACCTTGAAACAACACAACGCCAATTGCGCTGCGAGGGCAAGGGAGGGAAACAACGAATCGTCCCACTTGGAATGCGGGCGATTAAAGCGATCGAGCTATACCTTGAAAAGCAGCGAGGTGTCTTGGCTTCTAAACAGGTTCCAGAAGCCGAGGAGCTTTTCCTCTCACGCGGTGGAAGAGCTCTAGATCGAATCCAGCTTTGGCGCTTGGTGAAGATCTACGCACGCCGAGCAGGTGTCGATCCGACAATCAGTCCGCACGTGATGAGGCATTCGTTTGCTACTCATCTACTCGCCGGCGGAGCCGATTT
Source organism: Planctomycetota bacterium (assembly GCA_039027135.1). GTDB lineage: Bacteria > Planctomycetota > Planctomycetia > Pirellulales > Pirellulaceae > Rubripirellula. The sequence goes on along the minus strand of JBCCKZ010000004.1, from coordinate 21,838 downwards.
GCGTTTGGTCCAGGAGATGCTTGGTCATGCCAGTATCCAAACGACACAAATCTACACTCATGTCGAACACAGTCGCTTGAAACAGGTTCATCAGAAGTTTCATCCGCGAGCGTGAGTAGTCGTTCTTCTATATTATAGATAGTACTCAGACGCGAAGTTGGGGGGACTCTTACGCGTACTCGAACGGTCGATGCCCGAGTAAGGCTTCGTTTGGTACGAGTACGGCTTCGCTGAGCGCGAGAAGGAACAATGGCTCTCATGAAGAGCACGGAGGTTTGTCGAATTCGACTCTCGAGTTTTGCTATCTCTAGCTCGCCCGCACCACAGCGCGATTGATCAAATAGCTGTAGCGAAGTCTGCGCCACCAAAACGTCGCAAGTCGAACTTTCCAGGACCAGCGATCGCGTCGATAGTTCATCATCGATTCGACGTTTGTGACTTCCAAACTGGGATGCCAGTTTGCGATGTCACGTGGATTGTCGATGCCGAAATAGTAGTTGGCACCGGTCGTTCGCACCGTACACTCCCAACGGTGTGAGTTCTTAACGCCGAGTTCAGAGGTTGTGTCAAACAGGATCACGGCACCTGGAAATCGATCGGCGATCCGTGTGAACAAATTGCGGACAACATCTGGTTTCAGATACATCGTCACGCCGGCGAACTGGAACAATTGGGACTTTGAGCCAGCCTGTGAAATCTGATCGAGCCAACCATCTTCCATGAGATTGGCCGGTAAAAGGTGCCGCCTTAAATGTGGTTCAAAGACGTTCCGACGAAGTGAGATCACATCCGGCAAATCCATCTCGAACCAGGTGGCCTTGCCGTTGTCATTGCGGTCGAACGTTGTATCGAGCCCTTCGCCAATCAGAGTCACCGTGGATTCCGGGTGCTCTTGAAGAAATGACTTCATCCAGCCATCGAGGATGGAAGCTCGGATGGCACAGCCGGTGAGTGTGTCATTGAAACGAGCGATCGCGTCGAAGTCATGCTCGAGCGTCTCGATGATCTCGGCAGCTTTGCGGTCAACGATGATCGGTGATGCATGATTGATTTCACGAGCTCGGGCATAGAGTGGTGTCAGCAGGGTTTGCTGAACGGTGCCCAGTTTGAGCTTGGTGGCACGAAAGTTCGAAGCCGAGCTCATCACGCATCCAGTGCTTCGACGGCAAAAGTGGCGAGCTTATCAATGGTCGGACCCTGCAAATAGATCGACATCGGTAGTTCGATTTGCAACGCCGATTCCATTTTATTACCAAGCTCAAGAGCCATCAGGGAGTCCATTCCCAGAGCCGTCAGTGACGTGCCAGTATGCAGATCGTCAGGATTAATTCCCATGATGTCCGATAGGACCTCTTTGAAATATTCCACCAGTCGTGTTTTAAGCTCGTCTCCGGATAATCCCTCCAACTCGCGACGTAGGTGGCCTTCGTCAGCACCGTCGGATTCATCACCGCTGATGAGTTCATCAATCAACGAGTAACGCAGTTGCCCCGTCATGGTTTTGTCGAGCAACATTCCAAAACGGTTCCAGTCGCCTCGGAAGATGGAAGCTCGCGATGCATCGGATTGAATCAGGTCTGGTAGCCGCTCGATAGTTTCTTGGATGGGTAGCAGCTCGACACCCTGCGACGACATTCGCTCTTTCAGGTCGGCCGCCATGCCGGATCCTTCAAAAGCGCCAAAGTTAATGGCGATTACCCGAGTAGATTCCCCATTGAATCGCATCGCGTATCCATCGAGAAACGCGTTGGCTGTGCCGTAATTGCACTGGCCATTGGTCGCGAGCACAGAGCTGATTGAAGAATAAAGCACCACGAAGTCGAGCTCGGAGTTCACTGTTTGTCTAGCTGCCTCAACGAGGGCCAGTGATCCGCGCGTCTTGGCCGGCAATACGGCTTTGAAGTCCTCGGTAGTCATCTTGGCAAGTGATTCGTCGCGTAGAATCCCCGCCGCATGGAGCACGCCACGAATCGGAGGCATCGACTCCGCCACATCGGCGAAGCCATGCTTGAGGGCATCCGTATCCGTGACATCGGCGGCGATAGTTTCGACCCGTACGCCGCGGGCTCGCCAGTTCTCAATCCTTTGCGCGGCCTCCTCATCGGGACTTCGTCTCGACAGGAGAATAAGGCCGCCGGCGTTCTCATTGGCCAGCATCTCGGCTGTTGCCATACCGAGAGCTCCTAGGCCACCCGAGATCACGTAAGTGCCATCGCCCCGAATGACGCGGCCGCCATCTTGGCTCGATTGAACTTCGTCATTGGCGTCCAATTCGCTTTCGGGAGGCTGAGTGGTTTCTGACCACTGCTGGTGTCCCACCATATCGACCACGATCTTGCCGATGTTCTTCCGCTGGGACATGTGACGGAACGCACCCGCGAGATCGTCGGCAGCGAAGACCGTGCACACTGGAGGCCGGTAGTGGTCATCGGCAAAGTGTTCGAGCAATTCCTCGAGCATCGCTCTCGCCTGCTCAGGCCTTTGCCGAAAGAGGCGGTCAAGGTCGACGGCGCTATAGCTCAAATTGTCTTGAAACGGTTCTAGCCCTATTGGACGATTTGAATAGATGTCGGATTTGCCAATTTCAACGAAACGTCCGTATGCGGCCAGGCAGCCAAGGCTCTTGTCGATCGCTTCGCCGGGAAGCGAATTGAGGACGATATCGACTCCACGACCGTCTGTGATCTCACTGATCTCTTCGGCAAAGGAAAGCGTGCGTGAATCGAATACGTGTTCAACCCCCGCATCAATGAGCAGCTGACGTTTGGCGGGTGATCCGGCAGTGGCGAACACCCTCGCTCCACGATGCAACGCAATATCAATGGCAGCCAGGCCGACACCTCCGGCTCCCGCATGGACCAAGACGATTTCACCGGGTTCAAGGCGGGCTACTTTGATGAGGCAGTAGTAGGCCGTCAGGTGGGCAACCGGAAGAGCAGCGGCTTCGTGATGATCCAAGTTGGCGGGCTTCCTCACGAAGTTGACTTCCTTCGTGACGCAGTGTGATGCGAAACCATAGGCGACCACTCCCAGTACTTCATCACCCACCTGCAGTCGTTTGGCATCCGGGCCGACGCGGGTGACGATACCGCTGACCTCAAGTCCGAGAGGCACCACGTCGTCTGTGATGCCGGGATAGAGCCCGAGTGCTTTGAGCACATCACTGAAATTCAACCCGCATGCGCGAACCGCAACCTCGACATCGTCACCGATGAGTTCCGGGGCATCAATGGCTTCGAAGCGAAGTGAGTCAAGCGTGTTGTCGCCCGAAAGCCGCGTTCGGAATCTTTCTCCCTTGGGAATCTCGCGGGCGAGTTTGGGACCACCGACCAGATTAGGCGTGGCGATCAGACGCGGAATCTGAGGGGAACCATTTCGGTAGGCGACGATACGTTCATCGCGCCTCAGTATTCCGGCAGGGCCCTCTTGCCGCATGGTGATTTCGCTAACTAGCGAATCCAGAGTGGCGATATCCTCTTCCTCACGTTCCAAATCGATGATTCGAACGTTCTTCCCTCGCAGCTCTTGGCTGGCGACTTGGGCGAGACCAACGACCCCGCTTTGAATCGGATCCACGATGTCTTCGGGTGTGACTGAAAAGGCCCCAAAAGTAGGAATCCAAATACCGCACTTCTCCGGCAACTCGCGATGCGCTATCGCGTTGAGAAACTCGAAAAGCGAAGTCCATGCGGCTTCACCTCGAGTCAAGCTGTTGTCTTGATCGTTCGCGTCGAATTCGAGGTGGACACCTTCTGCCCAAATGATTTCAGCTTGGTCGGTGTCTTCGAGCGTTTTGATCCACGCATCAAGCTGAGGTAACCAGATTTCCGGCACATTCTGAAGGTCGATCCATGTCGACGGCGCATGGATCGAATTGACCTGCTTGGCGAGTGCTTGGTTTCCAAGAAGCAGGACCTTCTTGGGGCATGGGGCGGCTTCTTGTTCCGCGTGTGGCGGTTCCAATGGCTGCCACTCGAGGTTGTAGAGCCATCGTTCAAAAACATCGGTGGCTTCTTCCTTGGCTTGGGCGACCTTTTGAACGCGAACGTTTTCGCATTGAGCGAGCACACGACCACTCTCATCACAAAACGAAACGACCGCCTCGACCCAAGGAGGGGAAGGCTCCGTCATGTCCGAAGTCCGCTGCACGTGAAAGCGTGTTGGAATGAATCCCTGCTCGAAGGTCGTCACTCGGCCTACGGAAACTGGCAGGTAAAGGTCAGGGCAAAATGAACCGTCTTCTTCGAGAGGGATCGCACCAACCATCGCTTGCATGCAGCCGTCGCCCACGGCCGGGTGCATCGCATACCGTTTTGCTTTCTCTTGGACTGGCTCATCGAAGCTGACATCACATACGACTTGTTCGTCACCTCGATACATTCCGTCAATCATTTGGAACTGCGGGCCGTAGGCCAGTCCCCTTTCCATGACGACGTCGTAAAAGCCTGGGCGGTCGAGCGAAACGACCTGAGTGGCTTTGGCAGCCGGCAAATCAATAATGGAAGGTCTTTGGATTTCACCGCGAACGATCGTTGCCGTGGCGTGAAGCGTCCACGCTTCGTTGTCATCATCTGGGTCGGCGAATCGAGAGTAAACACTGAGGTTCCGACGGTTCTCCCCTTCGCCTGCAACGATCGTTTGGAGTGATCTTGGCCGGTTGGAGGCAAACAAGGCTTGGTGAATTTTTAGATTTTCAACGCAGAAGGACGCTTGGTCATCCGGATGTCCACCATCTTCTTCCATGTCCTTCAGAACAGCTTCGACTGCTTTGATAGTTTCACCGGATTCGTTTTCGCCAAACACATAGCGTCCAACAGCCAGGGCAATGTCCACATAGACTGAGCCGGGGATAACAATATCCCCGAGCACTTGATGGTCTCGAAGATGGTTTGGCAGCTTGTCTGAAATTCGGGATTCAAAAACTAGGTCTCGGGGATGATCGCGTCGACTTCCCAGCATCGGAGTGATGTGCGAAACCTCTGTGACGAACTCCGAGAATCGGTTAGTTGCATGATCTGGTCGAAACCAAAAGCTCTCCTGTTGAAATGGATACCCCGGTAGTTCGACTCGCTTGCCTTTGACGATGGCATTCCAGTCCACACTGGCACCGATTGTGTGCGCTTTGCCGAGCGCTTCCGCAAAGAAAAGCCGCTCATCTCGGGTGCGTTTGACTGTTGTGACCGACTCAATCGGGTCATTCACGCACCGCCTCGTCATTGAGGTCAGGGCGCTGCTTGGCCCGACTTCGACGGTCATGTTGACCCGCTGGCTGGTGAGGCATGAGGCTGACTCAGCAAAACGCACCGGGTTGCGAATGTGCTCGGTCCAATAGTCAGCATCAAAGATCGCGTCGTATTGAACTTTCCCGGTGCCGTTGGCGATGATCGGAATCGAAGGTGCGTGATACTCCAGTGACGCTGCGTATGCCCGGAAATCGTCAAGGATCGGTGACATTAGTCGGCTGTGAAAGGCATGCGAGACCGTAAGAGCTTTCGTTGGGATCTCCAGCTTCTCTGCCGCTTGGATGAACCCGTTAATGGCTTCAGTCGGGCCGGCAATGGATGTGTTTTCAGGGCCGTTGAATGCCGCGATATCCACCTCGGGATGATCAGCAAGCATTTCTTCAATGCGATCTCGGGATGTCATCACGGCGGCCATCGTGCCGCCAGGTGGTAGGCTTTGCATGAGCTCGCCGCGCCGACAAATCAGTCTCATCGCACTTTTGAGATCCATCACATCAGCAATCGTGGCACATACGTACTCGCCAACCGAATGACCGATCAAAACATCCGGATGGACGCCAAAATGCTGCCACAAACGTGCTGCCGAGTACTCCAATGCGAAAAGTGATGGTTGAGTCCATTCGGTTTGATCAATGGCTGTGTGATTATCCTGGCCGTCGCTTGTGACGCCACGAAGGACATCGAGCAGTGATTCGCCACGAAGGTCTTGCACGATCTCCTCGCACTGATCCATCGCTCTGGCAAACTCAGGATAGGCATCATAGAGCCCCATCCCCATTCCGCCGTACTGACTCCCCTGCCCCGTCATCAACATCGCTACACAGGGATTGGTTGCGCTGGAACGACGCCCGATTGAGAAACCCTCGCGACGTGATAATGCCCCCGAGTTCTTGGAGTCCGATTGGCCTAGTTGACTCAATCGCTCGGCCAGCGTGATCCGATCGTCGGCGATGATGACAGCACGGTGCTCGAGATGACTTCGACCCGTCGCCGCGGTGGAACAGATGTCGGCCAGTTCCAGCTGCGAATCACGCAGAAAAGCGGCTGTCTTTTCCGCTGTCATCCTCAGGCCCGAAGAAGTCGGTGCTGAGATGGCTAGCATTGAGGGGAGCGAAGCTCGCTTGAGAGCTTCAGGTTGAGCAACATCGTTTATGTGTCCGTTGGCGTGGCCAATGGATTGCCCATTCGAGGAAGCAACAGCTGTTGATTTTGATGCCGCTGGGCATTCGAGGACGACGTGTGAATTCGTACCTCCAAAACCAAATGAACTCACACCAGCGAAGCAAGAATTGTTCTCAGTCTCCAATTGAATCATATCGCGTGGTATGACAATTCGGGAACTATCGAACTTGAGATGGGGATTGAAGTTGTCGAGCCCCGCTTGCGGTGGAATCATTTGCTTTTGCATTACCATGATCGTCTTGATCAATCCGGCGATTCCCGCAGCGATCTCAGTGTGGCCGATGTTGGCTTTGACGCTTGTGACATAAAGTGGGTCACTTTGGGTTCGGTCGTTGAAAACCTTCCCCAACGCCTCGATTTCGATGGGATCACCTAGCGGTGTTCCCGTTCCGTGGGCTTCGATGTAGCGAACTTGTTCTGGCGAGACACCCGCGTCTTTAAGAGCTGATTGAATCACCCGCTGCTGAGCTTCACCACTCGGCGCGGTGATACCGCTGGTCCGTCCACCGTGGTTGGTTGCTGAACCTCGAAGGATGGCGAGAACTCGATCGCCATCGCGTTTCGCGTCATCCAGTCTTTTGAGTAGGACAACGCCGCAGCCTTCTCCACGGACGTAGCCGTTGGCTGACTCATCAAACGGGCGACATCGGCCCGTCGGCGAGAGCATTCTTGCTTTTGAGAGCGAGATGAATGCATCGGGTTGAATGCAGACATTGACGCCTCCGACAAGCGCCGCATTGCATTGCCCCAGTCGCAAGGAAGTCATCGCTTGATCAACCGCCACAAGTGCCGACGAACATGCGGTATCGATGGCCATGCTCGGCCCGGTGAAATTCAAGACATACGAGAGGCGATTGGCGGCAATCGAAAGTGATGCGCCCGTGCCGACGTGCGCATCGAGGTGATACATCGAGTTGTCATAGATACCCATTGCACGCAGGTAATCAACCTGTCCGACGCCAATGAAAACACCCACTGGGCTCTTCGCGAGTGCTTGAGGATCAACGCTGGCGTGTTCCATGGCCTGCCATGCGCACTGCAAGAGCATCCTTTGCTGAGGATCCATTCGACTGGCTTCGCGAGGTGCGATGCCAAAGAATTGTGGATCAAAGTGATCTAGATCATCGAGCAAGCACGCCCACTTGGCGGACGCCCGGCCCGGATTCTCCGTGTCTGGATCGTAAAGGTTCTCCACCGGCCAACGGTCTGGCGTGACCTCGGCGAAACGATTTTCACCACTCTGAATCAGGTCCCAGAAATCGCTCAGATTGGGACTGCCTGGAAACTTGCAGGCCATTCCAATGACCGCGATAGGACTGGCTGATTTGGGCTTCTCGGCCAGTTTGGCTTGGAGCAGCTTTCGCTTGGCGGGACTCAGGGCAGCTAAACGATCCGAAATTTGGGCCACGGCAGTGCCAGCTGGGTGGTTTGGGGCAATTTGCTGATACGGGAACACGGAGGTCCGAATATAACTTGTGATGATGGGCAAACTGGACAATTCGTCATGACATCCTCAATGAATCTTTGGGCCCAACCGCATTTCTAGATTTCTGCACCTGTCAGCCCTCGCAAGCCAGGAAAAAACACCCGAACATGTCGATAGAAACTGAGATCTCTGAACTCGATGAGGCACAAGCTTTGCCCGGCCAGGATTTCGTTTGGTTAAAAGAGCCGAGCGAGGACTCAAACTCACCGATTGTCATCGGCTTTCCTTTCTCCGGATCGGGGGCGGCCATGTTTGCGTCTTGGAAGGCGCTGCTGCCGGAGAACTTTGCTCTGGCCGCCGTCCAAATGCCGGGTCGCGAATCTCGTTTACATGAGCCGGCGTGCAATGATGTCCATCGGGCCGCCGATGGTCTCGTCGATTCATTCACGAGCAATGCCCCGCATCGGCCTTTGATCTGCGTTGGGTGTAGCAACGGCGCACTTTTGGCCTATGAGTTTGCGCTGCGTATCACGAAGGCCGGTTACTCGATTCCACTGCTTGTTGTCGCGGCGAAGCCTTCACTGACTCACGAGATACCCAAGTTGGGGCTGGATCAATTGTCAGACGAAGAGCTTCTTGATTTGGTTGGCAACACATTTGGCGCGCTACCTCCCGAGGTGACTGAAAACGAAGAGTTGCGACGATTGATGTTGCCGACGTTACGGGCTGATCTCGAAATGGGCGACAACTACGTTTACAAAACCAAGCCACCTCTGGACTCGGATATCCTTGCGCTGGTTGGCAGTGACGATCTCGGTGTTCGTTTACAGTGGATGGAAGATTGGCGACTGCTCGGGCGCGGATTTCGCGCCCGCACATTTGCCGGCGGTCATTTCTTTATTCGTCAGCAGACTCGCGCTGTAATCGACACCATTGTGATGCGATACGAAGCCGCTTGGGAGAGAACAAATTGAGCTCTTGCTCAACCCATCATCCCGGAGGCCTAAGCGACAAGAAAGGTTATAGATTTCTCCATGACCATGCGTCGTTGATGGGGTTATCACACGAGTCGGAATGACGCTTCGCGTCACGACCAGCCCAATCACAGGACTTCAAGACTCAAGTCGTTTTAAGAGTTCTTCCGCCTCTTCATCGCTCATCGATTCGATCATCTCAAGATACTGCTCCATGCTCAAGTTGGATGCCGCCTCTGAGTTTCCATCACCACTCGAGTGGTTCTCGCTTGTATTTGCGTTGTTCTCGATGATCAACTCAGCTAGATGCATCGCGAGCTGCTGAGGATCCGGGTAGGACCAAGCCACCACCGGCGAGAGTCGAATTCCCAACCACAGTTCTAGCTGTCGGGCCATTTCGACGCTTCTTAGCGAATCCAGTCCTAACGACGCAAAAGGCGTATCACCTCGCACCGCGACGTCATCGGAAAGATTCTGTTTGAGATAATCGAGAATGGAGCCCTCGATAAATCGCACCAACGCCGGGGAAATATCCGAATGACTTCGGTCGATGATTGCCCTTGGAATGTCTTTGAATATCTCCGGGTCGTATCCGGTTGGCTGATTCCAGCGATGGACCTCCTTTAGTTTGGCATCGAGCCACTGATCGCGGCATTCGAAACGTCGGAGTTTTCCACTGCTTGTCCGAGGTAGCGATGCCATTCGAACGAGCACAACCGAGTCGACGGCCAAGTCGTGCTCGGAGGCGACAGCCAGGCGGATTTGCTTCACGATTTCGTGCGCATCTTCGCGTTTGAAGTGCCGCGGGACTTCCTGCAGCACGGCGAGTGACTCGGTGGCATGATCGTTGACTCCAATGGCCGCCGCTGGCAGTCCGCCAAGCTGTGTTCCGACTGAGGTGGTGACACTGTGTTCGATGTCTTGAGGGTAGTGGTTGGCACCACCAATGATGATCAAGTCTTTGATTCTGCCAGTGACAAAGAGCTCACCCTCGTGGATGAATCCGAGATCTCCGGTGCGTAGGTATGTTGGCGTTTCCCGGGGCTTGTCGATAGAACTTGAAACGGGCTTGGCCTGGAAGGTTTCCTGCGTTGCTTCTGAGTTTCCAAAGTAGCCCGCCGCGACACTCGAAGATGATGTCCAGATTTCGCCCACGTGCTCAGGTGGTAGAACATGATGAGTTTGTGGATGGACGATCTCTACACGGGTTTCGCCAAATGTCTGACCACTGGAGACAAGATCAACGGTTGTATTCGATGCGATCGGAGGATCGGTCGTTTCGGGTTTGTCCGCCGGTATCTTCACCGCGTCGCCGGTTGCCACCCCACCAACGCATGCACTGAGTCGCCTTGGCGGTCGAATTTCGTCGTCGCTCACTCGGTCATGCCCAGTGACCATCAACGTGCTTTCGGCCAGTCCATAACATGGGTAGAACACATTGCGGTTCCATCCTTGTTCTGCGAATCGATCCGCAAACGCATCGAGCACTGCGGGATCAATGGGCTCAGCCCCGCATCCCGCTACGCGGATCGAGCTTAGGTCCAAGCCGCGAAGTTCGGTCTCACTGATTCGTTGGGCTGCCCAGTGGTAACCAAACGTGGGAGCGATGGTCATCCTCGCGCGATGATCGGACATCGCCTGCAGCCAAAGTGAAGGCGTTTGGACAAATCGTTGAGGCGAGATCAGTACGGCGTGCCCATTGTGGACGAGAGCAGCCATGAGGATTCCGATGAGGCCCATGTCGTGGTACATCGGAAGCCAGCCGCAAACGATTCTCTCATCAAGAGGCAGACGATCGATTTGAAAGCCGGCGCCAATGATTTCGAGGTTAGCGTTAAGGTTCTCGAGTGTTACCATCACCCCCTTCGGGGCACTTGTTGAACCCGAGGTGTACTGCAAAAACAACAGGTCATCGTCGCGGCCGCTGTCACGCGGTGACAAGTCTTTCGTGGCTGTCGATTTCGCGTCGGTCGTGCTCACCCAAGTGAGCGAAATATCAGCTGATTTAACATCGCTCATCGACTGAACGATGGATTGCGAGCTCAAGACGAGCTTGGCGTTGCAGTCTTTGGCGATCACCGCGTATCGCGAATCGATCCGACCCGGCTTGGGAGGAGGTACGGGCACCGGAATCAATCCCGCATGGACGCAGCCCAGGAATCCCGCTGCGAACTCAAGGCCGGGTGGGTAGGCGAGTAGGACTCGTTCGCCGGGCTCCGTTTGTTCAGCTAATAGAGCACCAATGACGAAAGCACGATTGATCCAGTCATCACCTGTCCAACGCACCGGAGTGAAGCCGCCGCCGTTCTCGACGAAGGATAGCCGTGTGCGTGCATCACCCTCGAGATTTCTCGTTAGCCATTGAAAAGCGTGATTCACGAAACCATCTCTTCATTTGACAGATTCTGTCCTTGTTGCTGGCTTATCTCTTCGGCTTCAATTGCCGGATCGATTTCAGGAGCGACTCCAGTTCGCTCGCAAACGTATTTTTGAAATTGATAGATGCGTTCTTCACGAATTCCGATCACGCCGCGGTGCTCGCTATGAGTGATGCCGCGCTGCTGAGCTTCGTAGACCGTGCGATCCTCATTGAAAATCGTTTTCATAATTCGTCGTCCGACGATCCAAGCTGTTTGTCTAACGAAGTGTCGCCAGGGTGACCCCCCAGTTCCCCACAGTGGGAACATGCGAGTGCGAACTCGGCATGTCATTGGGCCAGTGGGCACGACGCTGGCCATGTAGTTGAAGGTGTCTGTCATCACGAAGGTGACGTTGGGGTGAATGTGCCAGTGGTGGTAAAAGTGCGTCACGTCACCACCGAGTTGTTTCGTCACCCAAGCGGCTCGACCTTTAGGGTCCGCGTCGCCACGGTAACGCAAGGTCGTCCACTCGTCATCGAGCGTGTGTTCGGAGAGCTTTTCGTCGGGTAGCAGCCCTCCCATCCAGGTCGGATGCACTTCGGCGATGTGATAAGACTCCAGCGTATTCTCGATAGGTACCTTCCAGTTGCAAGGCGCATCAAACTCCCAGGCTTCGGCCATCTTCCACGCGGGGGCTGAATATCGGGCTTCGATTGTCTCGTAGAACTGCCCGAGCCACTCACGAAGCGATGGAAGTTCTTGATCCAACGTGGCAAAGTAAAGGCCGCCTACTTTCTCAAGACGGACGGGGATAAGCAGGGCATTCTCGCGGTCCCAGGGACGAAAGGCTCGTGGTTCGAGAATCTTGCTGGGGCGTCCGTCATCCTTGAACTGCCAACCGTGGTATTGGCATTTGAGAGCCGGCATATTGCCCGTCGCTTGGCAGGTCAGCATCGAGTGGCGGTGGGGGCAGATGTTCTGAAACGCGTGAACACCGTCGGCATGACGCCGAACAATAATCGGCGTATCCAAAAGAAACATCGTTTGGAAGTCGCCGATCTTCGGAAGCTCGGAGTCGTCGCAAATGAATTGCCAGGATGGCCGAAATAGCCCCTGTTTTTCCCTGATGAAATGATCAGGGTCGCGGTAGTGATGCGGCCGCAAGAGATGACGCAGCCGTTGCTGGTGGACGAACATAGCTCGCGATTATATTCGCTTTGCGGCGTCCGTCACGATCGATCTCAGTACTCCGGATCGGCGATTCGACGCGTCATCGCGGCAAGCTGGCTTTGGGTTTCGAGAAGCTCCTGCCACTGAGCGATCTGCATGGTCACCTCACCGCGGGCCTCATCGCTCCGCGCCGACTCAATCAATTGGTGCAGGCGAGATTGGAGAAAGTCCAAAATCTCGCAAAACTGGGCTTTCTGGCCAGCCGAGAGTCCGTCCGGGATCGGAGGAATGCCTCCCTGGGCCTCGGCCAGTGCGGACTGGAGGCTCTCATTCATTTCAATCGAGCCGGACTGATTGAGTGAAGTGAGATCTCGGCTAATCGTCGGATTTTCGTTGTTGATAGCGGCCAGACGATCGGCGATTTCCGAGTCGCTGCCCACCAGCATCAGCGACCGACCCACGGCAATCAGATCGCCGCTACGTAAAATCTTTAGCTGGCACTCCGTGCCATTCACTTTTGTGCCGTTTGTGGACTCCAGATCGGTGAGCACCAAGCGATCATTGTCTCGCTGAATCTTAAAGTGGCATCGGCTCACCCGCTCATCATTGAGCTGCACGTCATTGCCTTCCTCTCGACCGACGGTGAACGGCGTGCGAAGGTCTTCATAGACCTTGCCGCGATCCGCGCCGTGCAAGAGCTTCAGGGTGACACCCTTCATTTTGGCCGATCCGATAGATTTTTTGGGTGATGTGAGGAGAAACCCAGTATAGACAATCAACCAGCGATCGCGATGACGCACTTCAAGTAATTCGATTCGGGGCAACAAATCGAAAACGGATGATCGGCGGCTGGGCCACGATTTTCCAAAATCACCAGATCGCGATGGTTCCGCCGGGCTGCATCCAACAGCATATTCAAGAAGTCGCTGCGACTGACCCTACCGCTGCAGCTGCAAGTGACCAATATTCCGCCGGGCCGCAAACGATCGAGGGCATGCCGGTTCAGCCGAGTGTAGGCCCGGATCGCCGAATCGACCTGTTTTCGGGAGCCCGCGAACCTAGGCGGGTCGAGGATGATCGCATCAAATTGCCGAAGCTCTTGAGTGCTTGGTTGATCTTCGGAGCCCGAAAGCCAATCAAAACAGTCAGCAACCTCAAACGTACCGCCGCTCAAACCGTTCTGCTGCATCGAACGTTTGGCGGATTCAATGGCGGCAGCCGACGTGTCAACGAAGTGAACTGACTTTGCACCGGCGGCCAAAGCCGATAGGCCGAAACCACCGTGATAGCAGCACATGTCGAGCACATCACGCCCCGCGAGGTAGCCCGCAACGATTCGATGATTCTCACGCTGGTCTAGGTAACCGCCGGTCTTTTGTCCATCCTGCAGGTCTACTTCGTGGTTGAGCTCGCCGATTCGATAGAGCACAGCTTCATCTCCCATGGTTCCCCGACGCTCGTCGACTGGCGAGCAACCCTCGTGGCTGGCGGTCTTCGGATCCAAGCGAACGACTGAGCCAGCGATATCAATGCCGTGAAAACGAAGCGCATCGTCCAGTGCAGAGAGAACAGCTTCGCCGTGAGCCCACAAAGCTGCTGAGGTGAATTGGATGCTCAGCCGGCCAGCGTATCGATCGACAATCAGGCCGCTGATCAAATCGGATTCGCTAAAGACAAGTCGTTCGGCCGAGTCGGGTGACTTACCATCCCACGTTTGGTCTAGCCGGCGTCTTGCAATGGCATTCTTGATGCGCGAACACCAGAAATCCTGGTTGAGATCTTGATCCTGATCAAAGGAATGCAAACGCACGCGAAGTTTGGAAGCCGGGTTGATTAAACCTCTAGCGATGAATCGATCTTCCGAGTCGACCAGGTCGACCGTTTGCCCGCACTCTAGATCTTTGGTGTCCTGGCCGAGGGCATGCGCGTGTACCCATGGATGCCTCGCCAAGAAAGGGTGCTGGCGATGAGGCTTTAGGCGTACAGAAGTAGCAGGTGGGAAAGTTGTGGAAGACATTTCGTTGAAAAATTCGACGGACTGCAATAGTGTTTGCAAACAGAAAGTCTGTCTTGAGCCCGAGGTTGTTACCATGCCCCACGTCGTTGCTGAACCCTGCAACGGTTGCAAATACACGGATTGCGTAGTCGTGTGTCCCGTCGAATGCTTCTATGAGGACGGGAACATGGTCTACATCGATCCAGAAGACTGCATTGACTGCGAAGCGTGCGTTCCCGAGTGTCCGGTCGAGGCCATCTTTTTCGAAGATGACCTGCCAGACGAGTGGAAGAAATACCAGCAAATCAATGCAGAGAAGACCGCTTCAGGTGAATTGGAAATGATCACTGAGAAGAAAGAGCCGCTGGCCGATTAGCCAAGCGGCCTGTCGATTTAATCACATCTGTGAAATCAATGATCAGCCGCAGTGTGGTAGTATCCGGTTTCGGTACCGAGCTGGACACCATCGCGTTGCGGCTTATTAAACCGACAAGCCGCAGGCGGGATCTGCTATGGCATCTAGCCTGCCGCAGGTAAGAATGTCTTCCAGCACTCGTACCGAGGGTCGTCCGCCGAAGCGACAAACATTGGATTGAACTTTGGACGCTCTGGTTGCCTAAGCAATTGCATCCGAGCTTGTTTGGGCGTGCGTCCACCCTTTCGGCTGTTGCAACGCAAGCAGCAGCAAACAATATTCTCCCAAGTCGTTGGACCGCCGTGAGAACGAGGCACCACATGATCAAGCGACAGCTTGTGTGATGGTTCAACCTTGCCACAGTACTGGCACGTGTGGTTATCACGCGCGAACAAGTTTTTTCGGTTGAATCGCGTACTCTGAGCAGGCATGCGATCGAACCGAGTCAAGCGAACGATGCGGGGAACTTGAAGCTCAAACCCTACCGCTTGGATGTACTCCTCGCCTGGTTGCTTCTCCATCGAAGTCAGCTGACTGAGCTCGCACCATGCTTCAAAGTCGTGGCTGACGTACTGGCCATCCTCGGTTCCTATCACTTCGGCGCAATCGCGATAGAGGAGCGTTAACGCACGCCGGACCGTGACAACGCGAATCGCCATGTAAAAGCGGTTGAGAACCAAAACATTGGTATCCAGCAGTCCCGTCGTTGAACTGCGATCAGCTTTGCCAATCGGCGTGCGATTGATGATTTCTTGCGAGAGAGCCGTAGCCTTTGCCCGCGATTCCTTGGATCGCTTGGGCGACTTGGATTTCGACATGGTTCGATTCGATCCCTCTGAAAGTCCCTACCGATGGCAATGTGATCCAACGGAACGAATGTATTTTAATCCCAAAGAAAAGTTGCCGTGATCAATGCCGGCCAAATTCTCAGCCGATCAACGAGCTGCGGGATTTCAATGGAAGCGACTGGCTCACCGTTTTGGCCCAAGGCAGGCTGGAAATCCACTATTTGACGGGCTTTGGACGATTTGAATGTGCAGACACTCCCTCCCGGGGTGGGGTTCGTCATCAGAACTTCTTGCGACCTTCACGAATGGGCCTGTTTTTGGCCTCGTTTGTTTTGGTAAGGCATTTCGTTGACAACTTCTTCCTGGCCATTGCCGATTTATGCCGCTCCGAAATAGCGATCAACGACGTCGGCGAACTCTGACGGTTTCTCGCATGGAATCGACCGGTATGGCGCCGACTTTGAGCCAGCGAGAGCTGGCCAAGTTTCGTGCGGCCAATCGGCCCGCTTCCGGGTATGGAGCGAGGGTTAACGGTTCTCTGGACGGTCGTTGGTTTGATTTGGTGCCCGTTCGAAACCGTGTCCTTTACTCAGTCTGCTCGGCATCACTGCTTTTGGCTGTCGGGCTCATGCTTTTGCATTATCTGGCTTTGACCCGGCCTTTTTTTATTCAGAATCCAACCTTTGCGAGGATCTTTCGAGCAGATCAACTAGGCAGTTTCCCGCACGCCGCCACCCTGATGTCGTGGGTTATGATCGGCGGCACTTCACTGCTCGTTTATAAGCTTCGTCGCTATCGTGTTGATGACTATCACGGTCGGTATCGTCTGTGGAAAACGATGACCGCGGGTTCGATGTTAATCGCTATAGGAACCACCACCAATTTGAGTCAGTGGTTGGGGGAAACCATCGATTTGCTGGTGGGACGCCGGATCGGTCTTCGCGGCAATGATTGGATTGATCTTCTTGTCGCTGTGGGTGGTGGCGTGATGTTGATGCGTTTGCTGGCAGACGTTTGGCCCAAACGCCGAGTGATCGGTTGGCTCGCGTTGGCTTTTGTGGGGTTTGCTTTTGGTCAAGCCGCTCGCTGGAACGTGGTAAGTGTTCAGTCACCTCTGAGGTACACGCTGGCAGCGTCGTCGCACTTGCTTGGCGTCAGCCTTCTTTGGACGGCGCTAATCACGTATCTCAGTGGACTTTATTGCGATGTATGTGAGCTGGAGCCATCGCTGCCACTTCGTGAGCGATTTGCGAATTGGCGCGCCGGACTGCGTGTCGACGATGATGAAGAGCAGGCACCTGTTGAGACGCGTTTGTCTTATTGGCAGCAATTCAAGCAAAGCCGAGAAAAGCGACGCGAAGAAAAAGCAAACGAGCGCGAAGCAAAGAAACGAGAACGGGAAGAAGCGAAAGCCGCAAAGGAAGAAGCTAAACGCGTAGCAGCTGATGAAAAAGCGAAGGCGGCCTCGGAGAAAAAAGCGGCGGCTGAGGAAAAGAAACGCGAGGCAGCTGAGACGCGAAAACGGGCCAAGGAAGAGAAGTTAGCGGCTGCCAAAGCGAAGAAAGAAGCGGCAGCGGAGAGTCGAAACGCAGCCGCGGAACTTCCCACCGCACCAGCCGAAAGTAGCCCACCGCAAAGTGAGTCCCACAGCGGAGACGACGACGTCGACTGGAACTCGATGAGCAAAGCCGAACGCCGTCGGATGCGTAAGCAGATGAAGCGTCAGGGAAGAGCCGCCTAGCAGGGCCTCAGTTCACTGAGACTTCGATCTTCCGTGGCTTGGCACGCTCGGCAATCGGCAAGGTCAGGTGCAAAACGCCATCTTGAAGATTGGCGCTGATCTGGTCGATATCGATGTCGTCACCGAGCCGGAAGGATCGATGGAAGTCACCAACGCCGTACTCTTGACGTAGCCATGGACCATCGAGACGACGCTCAACCTTGCCAGCAATCGTTAGATGGCCGTTAACAATCTCAATGGTGAGGTTCTCTTGGTCAACGCCGGGCATATCACCAAAAAGTTCAAGCGATTCGTCGCTCCGAACTAGATCGAATCGTGGTGAGAAACGAGTTGCCGTTTTTGAGCGAGGCTCGCTCGTCGCGTGCGAGTCTATCTTGCAGCAGTCGATGGTTTCGTTTTGTTGGTTAGCCATGTTTAGTGTTCCTCGAATGAATGGTTGTTGATTTTTAAGCCTTCTCTTTGAGGAGCCTGGACGTTTGATCGCCCGGGTTGGGTTTGCAAGAGAAAGGGCTTGCGATTGCTCGCCGGTACTTGGCCCGTTTATTCCGCCTTTGAGGTCCTGGCTCAGGCCCCACCCGGCCGTTGAAACGTCCGACCTCCCCAGTAGGGAGGTAAGTTAAACACCTGGCATTCAACAATTCAAAAACTGCACAACCTCAGGGAGGGTGAGCTATAGAGTCGAACTTGCGTGGATGCCAATGCCCGGAGGGGTAGGAGGCCTTTAGGCACTTAGCCGACCTGGACGTTGATGCGGCGTGGCTTTCGCTCTTCCTTCTTGGGGAGCGTCACCGTGAGCACACCGTCTTTCAGGGTCGCGGATATCTTTTCGGCATCCACGTCTCGATCGAGTGACAGCGTTCTGGTGAATTTTCCATGGCCGCGTTCACGACGTACCACGCGAACTTCATCACTCACGTCCAGAGGCTTTCTTTCGCCTGAGATGGAAAGCACGCCATCCTCGACCGTGATCTCAACGTCATCCATGGTCAATCCAGGCAATTCGGCTTCGAGCGTGTAGCCGTCTTCTTTGCCCCACACATTCATCGCGGGGTGTCTTGAGAATTCAGTCTCGTTGGCTGCGGTGAAGACTCGGTTGAGCTCGTCGCGTAAACGGTTAAAAGAAACGAAAGGGTCTTGGGTCAACATGGCAGTTTCCTTCTTTATTGAGATTCGATATGTGCTGCCAAAAAAGCAGCTTGTCTTTCGAAAGCAATCAAAAGCAAGGTTCGTGCCAAAGACTAAACCGGCTAAGGTGTCATCATTGCGATGGCAATGTCGTCGGCCTTCCCGAACGGAACTGATGGATTTGTCGATTGTGTGTCATGGACGCCCATTCTTCTGCGGGCAAGTGAGATTAGGCCGTCAATTCGTTCCTGAGACTTGCCACTGCTGGCATGCGTGGTGAGTTCTTCGGTAGAGACGTTGTCGCTCAGTCCATCGCTGGCAACGACGATGCAATCGCGTGGTGAGAGTTTGAGGGCGGGGCCAATATCGATGTGCATGTTCTCCGAACCCAGGTAGTTCGAGACGATATGAAGATCCTCGTGCGTCAAAGCATCAATTGAATCCAAGATTCCCGCGGCCACCCCGTAGCCGACGGGAGAGTGGGAGGTCGTTTGCCATTTGATTCGCCCACCGCCACCGACGAGTATCGCCATGGAATCGCCGACGTGGAAGAATCTGGCCAATCCATCGATCACGGTCGCGATAGAAAGAGTCGTTGCCGCACCGGAACCAAGAGCGACGATGTCTCGGTTGGCGTGTTCGATCGCATCCAGGATGGCTGGTCGCCAATCCTTGGTGTCTCCCGCGGCTGCGATGTGAGCTTCGATAGACTCCATTGCTTTCGCGGAAGCCACGTGGCCTTGGGGGCTGCCGCCCAGCCCATCGGCAACGGCCATGACAACGCTTGCCTCGTCACGCACGATGATCATCGCGCAATCGTCATTGGGGCCGATTTTGCCCGGGCATTTATCACAAAACACCCCGAGCCGGTGTCGCGAACCTTCGACCCAGTCGACCGAATCCATCTCGCTTTGCACTAAACGCCGAACGATCATGGATCAAACCTAACGGTTTTCGATGCCGCTTGCACGACATACTGATCTGCAAGGTGTTCTCGCTTCAGCTGGCGAGCTTGGAGATTCGGTTGGTTGGATGTGCCAGCTCTTCGGTGGTTGGCCGGTAGCGGAGCTGCATTAGGTAGGCATCTTCATCGGAATCCTCATAGAAGTCTCGCAGAACTGAGACCGCACGGAATCCGATGGATTTGAAGAACAACTGAGCGGTCAGATTGGTCTCGCGAACCTCGAGCATGATTCGATTCCGACGCTCGTGAGTGAGTTTTCCGAGCAATTTGTCGACCATGGCGCGGCCGACGCCGCCTCGACGATTGGCTTCGGAGACCGCGAAGTTGAGGATGTGTAGTCGGGTCTTATGGAGCTCGTAGATCATGAAGCCGACGACCTCATCATCCACCTCAGCGACCATGCCGATGCAATTGCGTTGTCTCAGGCAGCGTATGAAGTCGTCCTCTGTCCAGGAGAATTCAAAGGCCTGCTGCTCGATGCCAAGTACCGCCGGCATGTCCCGGCGAATCATCCAGCGAATGTGGACGCGGGTGTTGGTCGAATCGGTGGCCACGTCGGACTCCTTTCCGTTGCTTGGCTACTAGAGGACCGCGACGATTGACCCCTCGCCGCTGTGGGAAATTAGCAGAACCTCTCGGTCACTCCAAGATTGAAGTGTTAACGATTCTTCATCCAATACGCATATTCTGGAGCAGTGATCCGGCCATCCTGGTTCGCGTCGCCCGAAGCGGGGCTCAGCAGCATCGACTTCCATTCTGAGGGCGTCAGGACCCCGTCTTTATTTTTGTCGTACCGCTGAATATTTCGCTTGGCTACGGCGAGATACTTCTCCGATACCATCGATTCGTCGATCTCACCGGCACCCGCTGTCGAGCCCGGGGCCGATGATTTCGAAGAACTGCTTCCAGCCATCACCAAGGTCGATCCATTGCTGTCCCCCCGGGTTGCGGGGCCTTCTTCGAGGGCGCGGATCGCCTCAGTCGCAGTGATCATGCCATCCTCATTGAAATCCGACTCCGCAAATTTCTTGAGTTGGTCGTCGTTCCACTCGCTGGCAAACTCCGCCATGGTGACTTGACCGTCGCCGTTCTTGTCCTTCTCTTTGAAAGTGCCGGGAAGACCTTCGGGCGCGGAGCGAGTTTCGCGGCGATAGGAAAGGCTCTCGCCAAATCGATCTCGACGGTCATAGCCTTTTTCACGCCCATCATCTCGGCGTGGCTGGTCCCGCTCTTTTCGCCGTTCCGCTTCGGCATCTTCGCGTCCGATCCTTCGTCGAGCATATCGCACAGCCAGCTCGTCGACGGAAAGTCGACCATCGCGATTGCGATCAAAATCCATGGGATCGCCCGCGAATTGAGAGGTAAGTTCCGACTTCTGAAGAAATCCGTCTTTGTTTTTGTCGAAGTATCCCATTCGTCTTTGAGCATCGACCCGGTCAGACTCCTGCACCTCCGAGGTCAGTAATTCGGCAGCCGCACCAAAACCTAGCAATGGTTCTAGCATCTCTTCTAAGCCGAATCCGGGTACCAAGAGTTCGATCTCAAGTGCCGCGTCGCCATCGGGGTTATCGCTACGTCGGCTGCCTCGGTCTCGTCCATCGCGATCACCGTCTCGACGATCATCGCCGCCACTCTCACCGCGCATCTTGGCGAATGCGGACTTCAGTTTGTCGATACGAACTGGCTGGCCTTCCTTGATGCTTGAGTCAATAGACTGCAAGCGTTTGATCAGGAAAGAGATGGGACCCTGTTGCTCATCAACCTCGAGCGTGCCGTTTTGATTGCGGTCCATTCGATCAAGAAAGCTTGAGGGATCGAAGCCGCCTCGGTCACTGCCACCGCGACCCCCGCGGTCAGGTCCCCCACGTCCGCCGCGGTCTCCGCCTCGGCCGCCGGGCCCGCCGCCTCCGAACGGTGAGCCACCGCCACCAAATTGTGGGCCTCCGCGACCTCCCGGTGGGCCTCCGCCTCCAAAGGGTGGTTGGGCGTTGAGGCTGCCAGCCATCAGGAACAAGGCGATGAGAAAGGATGTTGCTTTGCGCATGTCGTATTAAACCCGGGTGGGAATCCATGGTTTCGAACCGAGCATTCTAGACCCTCTCGCCTCGTGGTCACGGGCGAAATCTAGTTTGGCCAATTGAATGCTCGATCGACTTGCCACCTGCTTTTCTAGTCGAGGATGAGATATCAAGAAGCGATTGCCATTGAAGTGCACCCCTTCGAATTCCTCACAATCGTCACGACTGGAAAAGCTCCCCGACTAGGGCTTCTTGGGCCGAGGAATCTGGCTTCGGCTGGTGTTTCCTCGTCTCCGGCCTTTGCGACGTTTGCCGCGTTGAGGTGATGAGTTGCCTGTCCGTTCTTCCTCGACCTCTTGCAGGGGCTTGCCGATATTTTCGCGCAATTGCAAAACTCGGTCGCGTAGCGAAGCGGCCTTCTCGAATTCCAAATCTT
>JBCCKZ010000003.1:0-29789 GCA_039027135.1 Planctomycetota bacterium | reverse complement strand
GGAGTCTGGTTGAGCATCGAAATCCACTGGGTTGCACTTCCTTGGCCCACCAGGCTGGGTAGTGTTCGGATAGCTTCCGGGTTTTTCACCGAGCAGACGACCTTGATAGTTTGGGGGACATCTGAGTATTCCAAGATCAGGTTAAAACGCGAACTCTCGCTCAATGAACTCTCGACTAGGTCTTGGTCGAGAATTTTGGCTGGCTTGTTTTCGCACAACAGCCTTTGGACCTGAAATGGTTGCGGGATTTCGATGGCTAAAGTTCGGCGTGGATCGGGGGCGACATCCCAGGTCGAGCAAAGAACAACGGAGTTTGATTGAATCGAGAACTGGTGTTCCTCCATCAGCACAGAGGTACTGCGAGTTGGCGGCGGTCGGGACTCGGCCTCAATCAACCAGTTCTCCCTCTTAACGACGAACTGTCGGCGGTTCTTAGTCGAGTCGTTGCCGCGGATACCAGCAACCGCAACACCTCTGCGGTTATAAAGCATCTCTCTACCCGAGACCTTCGTCGGAAGTGAGATCTCGTAGCGGATAACATCATGGGTCGGGAGCCTGACGATGGGAACGTTCCAACGCGATTCGACACTTTGCTTAAGCGTCGTCAGGAGACGCAGGTTCAACTCTACCGCATTCCGAGATAATGCAGAGATCCTAAATACTGTCACGTCCCGGCCTTGTTCAAGAACGATAAAGGACGGTGTAACGAGGCTTATCCCTTCAGACACCTCAAGGTTCTCGTTCCAATCACTCGGGATTTCCAAATCAACCCAGGGAAAGGTTGGGGGAGATGTTGAGGTGACACTGCAATCCAAAGACCACTGACTAGATTCGTAGTCGATGGTGGTAACGAGATTGGCTTTTGGCGGGGAGCCTGTTCGGCGGACACGAAGTGCTATGTCACTTTGGGCTTCGCGATCAAAGTTACTCCAAACTTTGACGGGAATGAGCGAACCAACCATCCATTCTCGTCGGGTCTCATCAGTCGCATCCACCCACAGTGACCTCGGCTGTTGCGTGGAGCGATCTTGGCCCCTAAAGGTAATCATCGTGTTCGGGCGACGGAAGATCTCGTACCGACTTGATTGAATGCGTGCGACTGCGGCACCATTGCGATTGATGGGAACGAGCTCTACCGATGGAATCGGTTGAACGTTTGAACCTCGGATTGAGGATTCCCCCGTCCAATGAATGATGGAGGATGAAATGTCAAACGGACCGAGCGGAACGTACGTTTCCGATCGCGAAGTATTCGAGTCATGAATCCAACCCGAAACAGGGGTCCCATCAATGGTCAATTCCGTTGTGATAAATCCTCGCGGGATTCGTAGACACCAGCCACCAGCTGGCTCTGGTATGCCGGGGCCAGCTGCTCCAACTAGCTCGATCCTTGATTCAAAGATCAACCGACTTGGTTCGGCAACCAGAACCTGTTTTTGATCGACCAGGATTTCATGTTGCTTATCAAGCTGAAGAGTTAGCGTTGGTATTCGATCATTCGCAACGAATGCCGAATCCACGGCACCCCGCCGGCCGGTCCACGCGGCATAGAAGCCCTCGGCTGCGATGGGTTTGGCTTCTTCGAG
Organism: Planctomycetota bacterium; assembly: GCA_039027135.1. Taxonomy (GTDB): domain Bacteria; phylum Planctomycetota; class Planctomycetia; order Pirellulales; family Pirellulaceae; genus Rubripirellula. The sequence continues at coordinate 28,203 of JBCCKZ010000003.1, read as the reverse complement.
TGATGGTGAAAGCCAACTAACACCGGTTGAACCCGCAAGTGCCAACAAAGCCTGAGCGTTCTCTCCCAAAGAGCCTGCGACGACTTCCGGAACACTTATGTCGATCCCGCGAATCTGAGATTCCGCCTCGGTATCGGGCTGATCTTCAAATAGCGGTAGCTGCCAGAGGAGAAAGAGAGGGTTGGGATTTGATTCGAGCGCTTTGACCGTAATCAGCCGCCGATTCAGACTTGGCAAAGTCTGCGTGACCAGCTCCCAGTCAGTCGAAAGTAGCGTTACGGGTCGAGAGTCACGAACAACGATTGAACGTGTTTCGGATTTGACGGCTGGTACACCAAACTGGAACTCGCCTAGTATAGATATGCCGACCTTCGACGCTCTCAGATAGTAACGTCTTTGCAACGCATTGCTGCCTTGACTCTGCTCAGTATCGGTGTCATGCCGGAAATCAATAAGCAATTCATCGTCATCAATGATCGTCGTTTGACTCCATCTTCTGACATCCGTTTTCTCAAGAAGAGTCCCCTCACTTCCACCAAGTCGAACCGCGTCGAGGTCAACCGACGACTCAACCTGGACATTGCTTCGAAGGCATTGAGGTACTCGCATTCGAATCTGAGTGCGTCGCGATTGGATCGAAATCGATGCGAGCAGACTCAATCGTAGACGATGGGACCGACCCTCGTTTAAACGCACTTTGATTCCGTCGTCGTCCTGTACAACCGAAACTACATTCTGATCGCGTGCCGTCTCGATTCTCTCCACACTGCCGCGATCCAATGGCAGCGAGACCCAAATCATCTTCTCGGCAGGTTCACTGGACCGAGGTGCTTCGGTCTTGGTGGGAGGAACGTAGATTTCCCAGTCGGCCTCGATCCGAAGAGATCCCGATGGTTTTTCCAGATCATCCTGTGACACCTCGCATCGATAGTCGGTTTGCTGGATGACTGGCTGGACTTCCTCGCCAAATTCATTGTCCAAAGGAAATAACCAGTCTTTGGCGTTGGGATTCAGGTACGCATACGGTGACGCAATATTTCCATCAACCTTTACGGGAATCATGACTGGCCCAAAATCAGCAGGAGTTAGCTCACCAGCCGGAGGTGCGTTCGTTGTGAATCCGCTGCCGGTTTGTGCAAAGCTGCATTGGTGACCGAGTATCAAAATGCTCGATGCTATAATCCCCTTAGCGAGTGAGAAACTACCTGAGTGAGTGCTTGCCTGTTCAGGCTCCTTTGTGGGACTAGCCTTGGGTTTGCGATGGCGAAATCCAAGGAGCGCACCGCTCGCCAATGGAAGCACACACCATCCCGCGATTGCAGCTCTTGCAGAGGGAAGGATCAAACATCCCACGGCAAAGACGGCCAAAACGCAGACTGGAATTCTACTTTGGGCCATAACAAGAAACCAACCTGCTGCGGCTAGAACCATGGATAGGCTCATGAGTAAAACCAGAAGGCAGGAGACATCGATTAGCCAAACAGACTGGCCGCTGTCTACAAAGCTCCACTTCTGATCTAAGAAGTCTTCGTTCTTCGGTCCTGGGAAATTAGCCGACAGCCGGTTTGGCAAGCGATTTTTAGATTGAATCTTCTCTGCGGTATCAGTCTCTCTTGGAGCCGAAACCAGGAAAGGGTAAATGCTCGGCGAAATTGCGTATCGAACAATTGGAGCCTCAACGACTCCTTCTGGCGAGATTGAAGGTGGAGCCCATCGCAAAAGCCAAGGAGATTGGAAGGAACTTCGATACCAAGAGATAGCTAGGTTTGCCGAGATATCACTATTGCCAAACCGGCTGCCTTCCCATTTTGCGATTGAGGTGCTTATCTCAATCACATCATCTCGATCACTCTCATCTTCGACTTCAATTCCATTGACCCAAATGCTCAACGGTTTCAAAGTTGGATCGTGCCGGATCTTGATGTTGTTTGAGGATGTTACTCGAGAGGTAAACTGAACTTGATCGTTGAAATTCGAATCAAGCAGGCAGCTGATTGTGATGTCTTGAAACTGATTCGTCTCAATCTTTTGCGCAGGGTGCCGATCGAGTTGCACGGTGTGGATGCTTGTGGCATCGTATTCAAGGTGAGAGGCATCGGTGGCGAGGACGTTCTGGTCAAGCGGGCGTTTCCGAACTCCCGGATCACTTGAGGGCAAGAGAGTAGGTCCGACGAGCCAGGCGTCGCCTATGGCTTGAAGAGAGTCAATGATCGATGGCAAAACGATCTCAAGCGACTCATCACTTAGCGAGTTTTTTGATCGCCACGTTCGAACACCGAGAAGCCCCATCGTCCCAGGAGGAAGTTCCGTTGTGCGAACCTTGAACGTGGATTCACGTTCGCCCTCGGGAATGACGATACCCAATTCAGGAAGTATGCGGGATACACCATCGAGATTGCTGCTGTTTCGATTGAGTAGCCAGTGAGTGCCCAGCTCGATACGCGTTTTGGCCTGAGTATCGTTCTGACAGAGATACCAACGTGTTTCCGCGATGCTCTTGCCTAAACTTCTTCTTTCAGGCCAAGCAATCGACACTTCGCCGCTGCGACGAAGTGAATCCGAGGGTTTCCACCAAAGCAGACGCTCCTCGATGACGTCGGGCTCTCGCGAAGCGTGCAACGCAAAACCAAGTCGGTCGACTCGGCTCGATCGGATGGGGAGAGAGGCAACCCTGAGAGTTGCGGGCGTACTACTTTGATGAACAAAACTCTTTCCATTGGCTGCCGCCGAGCCAAGTTGTTGGACAAGCCAGGTCTGAGCTTTCTTGCCCAGTTCACTTTTGCCAAGATCGTCGATGGAAGCTTTCGTGAAAGGTTTTGCACTGAATGCTTCCTCGCCGCGAATAACAATCGGCGTTTCGGACTTCAGAACTGATATCGTCGGTGCAGACGCGCCTTCTATGAGTTGTGGGACGGTGAACGTTCGATTGCCAAAAGCTGGAAAGGTGGTTCGGCCAATAAGTTCAACGAATAATTGTTTTCGGCTTACGGACGGTCCCGGATTTGATTCCTCTGACTCTAAAGTTTGGCTAGCCCAATCATCAATTGCTGGCCATAGCGTCCACTCTCCAGTCCTTCCATTTTTGAAGCGTTGGGGGGTGAGTGAGCCATTTACGATAGTGGGAGGGTCGACTTCATAAGCCGAATTGAAACGAAGACGGATCCATTCCGGCAAATTCACATCCGCTTCATAAATAGCAATCGTCCGGTTTTGAAGAATATCACCTTTGATTGATAACGCAGTCCAAAGCTGGCTGGGTTGATCAACTGTTGGCCGGTTGACGAGAATCTTTGCCCACTGGGGACGCTCAGGCGTGAGTGCGTCTTGGCTAACATCGACGGTTGACGGTCCAGTCAACGTCCAGAGGCTCGAAGTTCCGGGATCATCGTTTGACGCAATGTTACGATCAACATTCTCGGTATCGATGCCAAGACTCGATCGCGTGCCGTCAAATGCGAGCGAACGCGTGTCCCTTGTTGCTTGCCAATCCGAAGGCAGATCCCACCGAACCACATTAAGGTTTGATGACACACGCACAACAATGCTGTCATCTCCGCTAAGAGTGATTGTTTCGCTTGGGGGAAGGTAAATTCGTTTTAATGGTGGGTCTCCATTCCATCGATAGCTTCCACTGATCTTGAGTGTGATCGTCTCTTCGGACGCTAGCCTTTGTTCGGCGGCTTCGAGACGCAGTACTTTGATTTCATTCGTTGGTGTGTCGTCATCAGAGTTTCGAGCAATGATTTCGAAGTTCACGCTTCGGTTGTTGATTGAGACATCCGAGATTGCGGTGTCCTGGAGAATCAAATCAGGAAAAGGGCCTCCGAAGTAGGTGAGCTCCATCTGCTGATCCCAGGCGACGGATTCTGATCGAATGTCGTATGCGATGTCTTGACGATGGAGTATCAGGCGTTTGTTACGATTTTTGATAGCGATGTCACTTGATGAATCCTGTTTCTCGATGATCCCACTATTGATGTTCGCGACTATTGAATCTTTTCCGCCGAAATCAAGACGGATCCAACGAACATTGGCTTCTTGCCCAGTTGTTTCCGCTGTTTCAAAGAACTCGGGCGGTCGTAAATTATCGTTGATTGTTCCTACGCTCGACTCAATGCTTTCGTCTGGTCTGAGCCTTAGATAAAGACTACTTGTTGCAGCCTTGGGGCAGTTCATTGTGAATTGCCTTCCCAAACCAGGGTTTTGAAGTGGGATCCAACCTGTGATGCGAAGCCCATCAATCAACGCGGGTTCGTAGGATGATATTGTTGACCATAGGAAGATCTCGCCATCTTGAAATCCGAAGTCCAAGTTGATCCGATCTGCGCTCGCGATGGGCGCTTGCTTTGGATATTCTGCAATCGAAATCGCTAGATTGTTTAGGTTCGATCGACCCAGTGATCTTGGCGACCGAGTGATTGGCGTGCCGTTGGTGAACGATAAACGGCTCTCGACGATACGCAGCTGTTCGCCCACGATCTCGCCAACATAAATCGCCGAATCCAGAGTCGTATTTCCCGAAACCTGTTGTCCGGCTTGTCGACGGGCAATCGCATCAGACATGTCCTTCAATAGAATCGGTTCATAGTCCTTCGGCAGTGCGTCGATGCTTTGCGATTCATAGAAGCCAAGAAGTGAAATAGAGTTCTGTCCGTCCCAGGTTGTGGGCAAGCCCTCGATCAAGTCACTGCTAGTTGGTTCAACCGTCTCACCAATCGCTGGCTCTGAAACGTTTTCTGCCTCTTCCTGCTGTGCGCCGACTGTATTGGCTTGTGTAACAAAAGCCAAAAAGATTAAACCTTTGGCCAAGCCACCACGGTGAGTCGACGGTTGGGATGACGCTGCAGAATCAGATGCAGGAGCTGCCTCAACATCGGCAAATCCCAACCCTTCACGCGGTGTGGTCGCCAGTGGTTCGTGCGTTTCTATCGATCGTGTGGCAGAAAGCGACGGCGGTGGATCGTCCGTATGCAACGAAGATCCAGCGGCCTGATTCGATCTTGATCCTCCCGCGGTCGGGCTCGATTGTGAGGTTGCTTTTGGGCTAGTGGAGGAGCGTGTCGAAACAACGACTCGTCGACTGGTTTGAGGTGTTCCTAGAGTGCGAACGGCCACCATCACCCCTATCAGGATGAGCGACAGTATTGCCGCCTGCCCTAGCAGCACCGCGGCATCCGGCGCTAGCAACATGAGTCCAACCAATGCGACCGAAGCCACGATAAGACTCGATGGATGAAGGAACCAGCTAAAGCGGTCAAACACGAAGGCCAATACAATCGCGAGAGCGCCAGCGAGACTCCACATCACGGTTTTTGAACTAACCGTGACTAAGAATCCTGCCGGGTTGTTGCCCACATAGAGGTAACGATTGCCTGATGGAAATCTCAAATCGCTTCCACCGAACACAGAGAGGAGCTGGTTGTTTGTACGAACGGGGCGTCTGATCAGACGAAGTCCATCGAAGTACCAAGACATAGCTCGACTCGTACCAGCATTCGCATGCAGCGCGTGTATCGAATCGGGAGTGATCACCTGCCAATAGGTTGGTTGGGTGGAGCTTGGAGCCACCATCAAAGGATGGATCTTCGCGAAGCTGAGATTGGTTTGTTTTCGTGCCCAAATTCTCAGATCTACTTGGTGGGCCGTTGGAGGACCGCTGGTGCTCTTGCTACTCAGGTCATCGCCCAAGGGTACAACGAAGCCACTCGACGTGCCGGTTACTGGGATGAGCGTGCCATCCAGGCGAGCCTCGATGCGGACCTCACCGTCTTCCCACGCTTTCTGAGCTGAGGACGCAATGGTTGTTGGGTTTTTAGGGTCTCGGAGTGAATCTTGAAATGGCCCGAGTTGAAGCTCGATAGGAAGGTTACCGTTGCCTGATGCAATCAAGATCATTTGCTCTTGCCATAAAGAGCTTCCCACCATCGTTCTGGACAGAATTCGGTCGACCCGAGCGACGGGCGTTTCAAGAGCGAAAGGCTTAACGGACACGGTGGGCGGACGTGCCAACGGCCATGAGTACGTGGCTTGGATAAAGTCACCTGCCTCCGAGAACATGGGAGTTTCAGATGCGACTGGGATTACCGGCACAAGCTCGCTACTTGAATTGCCCAAGAATGACCATTGGATTGGTTGGATAACTCTCACTTCGTCTGCAATCAACCTTGGGAACTGAAGTTCTATCGGTTGCGAATCGTCGATCGAAGAAAGTCGATGAACAAGTTCGATGGATGCAGAACGACCCACCAGCTGATCGGAAATGAGTTCCCAAGAATCGTCATCCAAAGGTTTGAAGATTGCCTGAGAACCATCGACTTGGGCGATCCATTGGTGGGGGAGTCTCGGACTCTGTTCTCGATTGGAGATGCCTTCTTTTTCGCCCAGAAACCGGAACACAAGCCGATCTGATAGTTCCGATGAGACTGCTTCGACCCGCATCTTGAATCTGGTTTCAATTGTCTCGTCGATCAGTTGGCTTGTCGCTTCGATGCTTTGGTCAAACGTTTCAAGTCGCGGAATCAGACTACCCGCAACAACGGGCGTCCTCTCCAGATCGACAAGGTCAAACAGAGATTCCTTTGTAATCGATGCACTTGTAGAACCTGCGAGCGTATCCTTACCTCGTACCAATCCCTCTGACTTAGATAAATCGACGATGAGGTCGCTTGGCAGATCGCTAGTCAATTTCAGAGTGGCATCACGAATCGTGATAAGGCCGCTTTCAGGGAGGACGTGTGGAATGGTTAATTCAATCGTCTTTGGGTCCGTCTGAAGCGGAGCGGTTGCCTCGATCGTGACCCGAAGAGTTGCTCGACTCAAAAATGAATCAAGTTCAATGACGCGGACGTTGTTCGATAAGAAGGTCTCGGGTTTTAATTCAGATGAGCCGGTCACTGAATCGTCGACAACGATTGACCTTATGTCCCATCCCGCTTCGTTAAGTTCTAGCCGCCCGCTGCGAGGAACTGTTGTCAAATCGAAAGTCTGACGTAGTTTCGCTATGCCCGAAGCTAAGACCAAGTCAACGTCGCAGACCATCGAGCTCTGCTGTTCTTCCTCACTGATCCAAACGGGAAGGACAGCTGTTTGTCTTTCGAAACGGAATCGATAGACACGCTCCCCATTTTCATCCGTCACCCCACCTGACTCGCGTCTAACCCAAGAGGAAGGTTGCCACAGCAGGCGATTCTCTGAGCCAACATTAATTCCGACGCGTCCTTGATGGCGGATGGCTCCGGTGACCCGTGGAAGTTCGATTGATCTTGAAGCTGCGATATCAGCCTTTGACAGGCCGGGGATGACTGACGCATTCAACAAGTTTGAAAGTTGAACATCGAACCTGAGCTCGAGACGTTGTTGTTGTTCTTCAAGCGGAATAGAAATCTGCCACTTTCGGTCAGCTCCCTCGTCGGTCGAGATCATATCAACCAACTGACCCGCCGTACCGAGCCTAGGGGTATCGAGTAGCGTCATGCCCTTTGGAAGTTCCAACTCAAACTGACTGATCGAGTTTTTGACACTTCGTAATGTCATGACCACTTCGCCGAGTGGCGATTCATCAGGTGACTGCCATCTGATCGTCGTCCTCGAATCGACTTCGAGCAATGATCGACTGGTCTCGGCTTGTTGTTGTCTTTTCCAGGAGACGACGATTTGTCCGCCCGAAGATTCGATTACCGCGGCACTTTTCTCTGATGGATTTTTCGGTCTGCCTGTGCCCCCTCCTGTTCTGGATGCGTTCGTTTCCAATGATGTAATTCGATTTACGATCTGATCTCCACTCGTTTGTATCAACGCCTCCTCCTGGTCGACCTCCATTTCGATCGTCGTAGGAAGATTGGGCAGCCTGAACGTCAAGGACGGCCCCAGGGGATCGACCTTTGCGGCCATCTTGAGTCGGATCGTCAGAGGCACCGAAGGTGTAACTTCAACCGATTGGTCCTGCGTCGGAGGTTGGGCGTTCCAAAAATATCCATCCCGATCCTCCACCTGAACGAAGTTTGGAAAATTGACGCCCTCCACGATAGGTGATTCAAGCAGGTGAAAGTTGTTGAGTCCCAGTGGTATTCGTATGGGACTTCCCGACAGACGCGTCAACCGAAGCGAAAACCGAATGTCCAGTTCCGCGCGTTGTTCGGTGATCTTGGTGGTGATTATCGCACGATCGAATTGGTAGTCTTCCTCCGAACCGGTGAGCGAACTCTCGGACCGAGCTTCTCGCATCCGTGTGTAGTCTTCGAAGGTCATGCCAGGCACATAAGCTCGATTGCCTGATCGATCCAAGAACATGAAGGCGTCGAAGTTCAGTTCAAAGTCCGTTGGCGGCATGGTGCCAGGAATCGCGTCCGGTTGCGAACCTTGAGTGGTCGGAGTCGGCTCATTGACCTGGGCAAAGACTTCGCCACGTTCGAGGCTCAACAGGATGATCCACATCAAGAACCAGGTCGGTCTCAGGCCGCGTCGCGAAAGTTTTAGAGGCGACATGGCGGGCGAGCGGTACATCACAAAAGCTCCGCCCACGTTGCCAAAAACTCATCGGGTCTCATGGCTCCAAAGAAAACAAACTTCCCCCATTGCGAGAGTCGTTCGCTCCTTGCGGGTTGGCCAAAGACAAAGCCTTCAGTCTGGCGTCGGGGCGGAATACGAAAAGACAAGTAAACGGTGCGAAAACCTTTCGGAAAGAGCACCTTCCACGGCCTAGCATTTTAAGCGAGCCACAAGGATGCGCGAAGGAAAAGCCAACTCAGACACCCCAAAATACCCACTCCGAACCATCCAATCAGGCTCGTTTCATGCATGATCGCTACATTCCTTATAACCAACGACCGGTCTTTTGGGCTGGATGCGAATCCCGCAGCTGAGGCACCGTCCAGGTTGTTGATGAGCGTTGCTGTGGAAACCCGACGTTTGGCCGCTAGTTCTGAACTGCGTTTTTCACGGCAAGTGCTATTGCCGAGGTTGGATCTTGAAACGGTGCTGTTTCGACGAAGCTGACCGTCCCCTGTCGATCTACAAGAATCACCGCTGAACCTTCAGAAACGCGGAGCTGAAAATTGACTCCGCCGCTGACGTCACAATACAGGGGTAGCGCCAGCCGGTGGGATTGCTTGAAGCGATCGACCTCACTGTCGCTTGTTTCGCTTCCAAGAACGCCATAGCAAACTAATTCTGAAGGTGTGTATTTCGCCTGGAGTGCCTCAAATGTTCGAAGCAACTCAGCGTCTTGAGCGACGGGAGCCTGACCGAGGTAGACCAAATGAATCTTCCCATCTTTACTGTCTCCCACTACGTGCTCTTTTAGCATGCGGTCCACCCACCGAACGTAAGGCAAACGTTGTTTCAGGAAGTCTTTCGGGCTACGCTCTGGCGATCGATCCGGCGGATCAGCATCTTTGACCCATTTCGCTCCTGGGAATGGCTCAAATCGGAAGGCATCGGGATCGATCTCGTGATTGGTCTTCCAATGTCGAAACCGTATCACATCAGTAGTCTTCTTCGTTTTCAAAAACCGGTTGGGTTTCGAGGACTGTGTGACAAGCTTCAATGGGACTGAGGGAGGTTCTCTTCGGAACCAAACTGCCGTGCGTCGTAGTTCATCTTCAAACTCGATTCTTACGGATGGCTCTCCTTCTAAGTCAACAGACTCCAAGCTTGCTCGAGGTCGTTCTTTAAAAGCACCTACAAGCCACTTGGCGTAGTCTTGCCCTCCAAAGGGCATCAAGTAGGCTGCTGGTATGCCATGGGTCATTGTGTACGCGGTCTTGCGATTGGATGCAAAGTCTTTGAACTCACTGATCCCTTCGTACTTCCAGTAAAGATTTGGATACGAAAGTGATACAAACAATGAATCACTATCTGAGACAACTTGATAGATACCGAATCGGTTTCGTGAATCCCATCTAAAGAGATTGGGTCTCTTGAACTTGAAAGTTCCCGCCGTGTATTCCTTCTTGGTCGCGTCGTCACTCTCGCTGATATTTGTTCTTTCGACTGAGCATTCGAGAATCTTGCACCTGCCCAAGCTTTCACAAGCTACATTCAAAAAATTCACCACCGCACCAATTTCTCTAGTGGAGCCTGGTGATGGTGTCTGTGCCTGACAGCATATTGTGTGGGCAATCAACAAGTATGTGGCGAGCGTGATTGATACGTGCACCCGAATATCGCTTCGGCTTCGAAAGAATGAAGTCATTTGGAAAGATGATGTCCTACGTTTTTTCTGGATGAAGCAAATAGTCTAATTGAGGAAGGCTTGCGTCTGTCACGTCATGACTCGGCAATCCGTTTCGGTATATTTGATTCCGATACAGAAACGCCGTCTTTCACATCGACGGTTTACCCGCGGACGTAACGGGATTTATGAAACGAACACACCTCATCAGGACGCTCTTCTTGGTAATCTCGCTCGTATCTGAATCCCATGGCGGAGACTTCTCAGTACACGCGGATCTGTCTTTTAGTGGTGAGGTCCCAGAACTCAAACTGGATCTCTTCGTGCCTCAAGGAGGGTCTGGACCAGTGCCTTGTGTCGTCGCGATTCAGGGTGGTGGTTTTCTTCCGCAAGACGGAAAGCGGTTTCGCCCGTTCGCCGAGCGGCTCGCGGAGAACGGCATCGCGGCGGCTCTCATTGCTTATCGAGGACGCCCCGAATATACGTATCGAGAGACCTTGAAGGATGTGTGGTCTTCGATCGATTTCCTTCGATCTCAAGCGAGCCGTTTTAGGTTGGATCCTGATCAATTCGGTGTGACCGGACGCTCGGCCGGCGGCACATTGGCGGCATTGGTAGCGATTAGAGGTTCAAAGGATGGACCGAGGAAAGAAATTCAAGCGGCTGTTTGCTTTGCAGGCGTTTATGATTTCGTTTCACGGTTCACCCGAGAAGAACAACTGGCCTTGCAACCAAGGTCGAAAGTCAAGATTCGTACGAATGGCGAATGGATCGGTTCGGAGTTCGCGATCGATGATCCAGATTGGCTGGCGGCTTCAGCCGCCAACCATTGTCATAAAAAAATGCCTCCCATAATGCTTCTACATTCCAAAGACGATCCTGTCGTTCCCTGGCAACAGTCTCGTGACATGCATGATGCCGTTAAAGACGCGGGCGCGAATTCAGAGTTGAATCTCTACGAGACCGGTGGACATGGTGTGACTCCTGAGAATATCGATACGTTGGATGTGATGACAAGCTTCTTTCAAGAACACCTAGGACTGTCGAATCGATGACTTCAGTCGGGCATCATGTAACCGGCAATGCTGCGATCGCTTTTTTGTCACCACATTTGTCGCACGCTGGTAGCAGGCTTGCACGGGTCTTATTGCAAACGCTACAGGATTCAAATAGTTGAGTTCCGCAGCAGGGACATGTATAGGCTTCATCGCCCTCAGTTGAGTCCGCTGCGGAAACGAGAGATAGCGACTTGCGAAGTGTCTTCTGGGTCCAAGAGGTGAATCTCATTGGGCCCCGGCGGATCGGGAATTCACAAATAGGGCATTGAAACATCGCATAGGCATCGCGGTACTGTTTCAAAAGCCACTTTTGAGATGGTTCGGTGATTGACTTGAGCAATCGAAATAGAATCCAAGTGGCGACGAATAATGCCGTTCCGAAAAGCAGGTAACGGAAGATTATCGACGGAAAATGCTGATGCATGACCAAAATGGCTCGTCCTCCGACGGATGCTGCAAAGGCATACATCAACGCAGCAAATGGGGTCCCCACCGATTTCCACCATGCAAACGCGATCAGCGTTAACAGCGGCAGCAGAATCAGTAGTTTATAGCCAGCAAGCTTCCATTCATGATCAGATACTGCTCCTTGATAGACATCGATAAGCGGAAGTCGAGCCGTTTGTAGTTGTTCCTCAACGACTCGCTTCTCGTTAAGCAGCAAGCGAAGGGCCTGAGATTGTCCCTCGACCTCGGTTCCCAATCGTTGCGATTCTGCTTGGCGGTCAAGGAAGGCTTGTAAGTTCGAACTGAGTGCTTCCTCCTGGTCGTCGGAGAGTGCCGCTTCGTTTTCGATGCTTAATTTTTGTAGGTCGAGCAGCTGGTTGATTGTTTGCTGAGAGTTACTTACCGATTGTTGGAGAAGCTCCCTTTGTTTTGTAAGGCTTTCGATCCGAACGCGGGTGTCATCGATCTGTTTTGCTAGAGATTCGCTTTGATCGATTAAAGCACTAGGTAGCTTTTGCGTGACCAGGGTGTCGTAATTCGGGCCTTCAAGGTCATCAATGTCGCGGTTGAGGTAGCCGAGAAGCCAAAAAGCGAGCACCGCAACCAATGCCGCGAAGAACCAAACGAGAAAACGATGACTGGTTGGGCCGCGTCTTAGAGTGATCGGGGATGATGAATCGCTAGTCTCAACGGGACTTCTCAGTTTAGAGGCAGCAGACGATTCTTTTTTCATTACTGGCGACCAATGCCGAAGTGCTCTTTTGCAATGCTCCAACGATCACTGAGTCGACGCGGGAGTAGTTTGAAAGAGCCCGCCTGCGTCGCTATCTGCGCGAAAAACGAAAAGAAAAGAATCCGAATCAGTCTTGAGCGTTTCGAGCTGCAAGCCGTTGGCCCATCGCCTCTGAAATCAGCGACCAATCGCATCCGTGGACCATGAACTGGTATCCGTTTGCAAACGCCCAGGACTCCATTTCGAGGTTGTTTGCGAAATAAATGCCCGCGGCAATCTTGTTTGCGATTGCCGTATCCGCGATTCGCTTGGCCGCTTCCTTGAGTTTTTCGCTATTGAACTGCTTTGGGATACCTAGTGATGCCGTTAGATCGAATGGACCGACCAGCAAACCGTCAACGCCCGGCTGAGAAGCGAGTTCATCCAATCGAGAAACGGCCAACTCGCTTTCGATCTGAATGATCAGCGAAATCTCTTCACAATGTTGATTAATGAATCGTGTTTGAGCCTCCGATAATCCGCCGCCCCTGACCGCTTGGGTAGCAAGTTCGCCCTGGATGGGCCGCAGCTTTGCCGCCGCAACACATTCTTGAACCTGCGTGACATTCTCGATGTAAGGCACGACGATACTCTTGGCTCCATCGTCGATTGTCGCGCGGATCAATGCCCCATCTGCTTTAAGGACTCGAACCATTGGGGTGATGCCGGCTGCTGCGTAGGCGACGCAGTGATAGGCGACCTCCTTGCGACCGAAGCAATGGTGTTCGGTGTCGATGAATATGAAGTCGAGAGCATCGGCTAAGAGTTTTGGCCAGTGGGGACTCTCCGACGTTAGCTGAATACCCGAAAGACGTTCGCCGCCATGGAGTCGTTCGAGAAAGCTCTCTGAGGTCGAATTCGATGGCATTTCTTCGATCTCGCTTCTTCGAAAGTAGTTTGAGTCGCTAATAAAGAAGCGTCAAAGTTACTTTACGCTTGAGCAAGACGCCATCAGGCGACGCAATTCAAGTCGGCGTTGACTGACCACACAACCAGGCTTGAGCGAATTCGATCAGGTCTTGAGGCAGAACATGCCGCAGTCAAGAAGTCTGCGGCACTAAAGAATGGGCGGATTTGCCAACCATCTCTTCAATGAAGGGACCTTCTTCGACTAGCGACGTTTTCGTCTGGCAGACACGATCAACGCGCCAGCCGAAAGGACTAGCGTCACCGAGGGCTCAGGCACAGCGGCAACGAATCCCAGCGTGGCAGGTGCAATCCCGTACTCGGATGCTTGCACTCCTGTTCCGCTCAGTAGCTGAATTGTTTCACCTGCACCAATTCCCGAGACGTCGATGCTTTCATTGTCGATCCAAAGCCCTGCATTATCAGCAACGATATCGCGAATCCCAGGGTTCCCCCAAAGAATGTAATCTTCGATAGCGGAAGTCGAGCCGAAGGAGTTCGTGTTGTAAAACGCAAACTCACCGTTTGCATCCGGGAGCAAACCGGCGTCCACATTGAGCACTAAGACGTCACCATTCTCTAGGATCAAATCGGCTGCACCTGAGGCTTCAAAGCTAGAACCATTGATCGAAGTCGCACTAGAAACTGTAGCGTAGAAAGGCGATCCATTGACGCGATTACATAGCCACCAAGTGGAGATGTCGACATTCATGATCCCGTCGTTTGTCAATTCGATCAAATTATTTGCAAGATCAACTTCGGTGATGACGATGCCACCCCTGCTCGTGCCAGGTGAGAGGATGGCCATTAATCCAACGAGAAGTGCTAAGCGAAACATGGAGCTCTCTGATTTTGGGAATAAATTCTCGCCATAAAATAGTCGAAACGAACTGGCAAAGGCGGTGATTTCTGGCTTCACCGCAAAATCGAGCGGAATAACATCCGCGGCCGGGTTTCAGCAATGGGTCGTGCTATCGGCAGTCAGTCATTGTGCCTTTCGCAGCCAAAGGCCCAAGCAAACGTTCACTACTACTGAACTTCGGCGGCTTCTTTGCGCAAACGCTCAAGCTTTGCTTTGAGCTGATTCAAAGCCACCTCGACTGGTTTGGCTGCAGCTGCGGCGGCTTGGACTTCGGCGGCAGCGTTCTGAGCAGCACCCTCGAACGTTGAAAGACCTGCACTTAGTGTCGTAACTTGCTTTTGCGTTTCACCGAGTTTCTTTTGTAACTCAACCAACGCTGCTTGCTGTTTGGACTTCGATAGTCTCGACGCGACCAATTGATTCATGACTTGGGCGAGTTGCTGTTCCCGTTCGACAAGCTTCTTCTGTTGCTTTGCATCCGGCGACTCGAGAACTAAAACTCGAGCAGCAATCAATCGGTCAATCGAATCGCGAGATTGGCTCGCTTGAGCGTTGATGCCGTTATCTAAGTCCTTGAGGCTCTTTTCCGCGTCTTTGATCGATGCGTTGGCATCAGCAACAGCTTTCTGGGCAGTGGTAGTCTTCAACTTGTGTTGTTTGAGAGCGTCGGCAGCCGCATTTGCGGCTTGCTGCTTAGCAGTCTGCTGTTGCTTGGCGATCTGAAATTCCGAGTTGGCAGCGGCAACCTTTTCTTCAAGCTCTTTGATTCGAGCTTCATTGGAAGGCGGGTTGGAGGCAAGGGGCACACCGGGCTCTTTACCCTCGGTGCTCACCAACATCACTGAACCCGTCCAATCGCCGTAGATGACTCGCTTGCCGTCGTGTGAGATTTCCACTTCGAGGACATCTTCGGGCATCGAAGGAAAGTCTCGAAGGTGGCCGCCATCCGCCTTCCACAGCTTTGCCTTATTGTCGCCACCGGCGGTGACCAAACGACCTTGGTGATCGAAGCTGACATCCAATGCCGGGCCACCAATATTGATTGACTTGATCGCTTTGCCGCTGTTCATGTCCCATAACTTGACCACGCCATCAGCACTTGCACTCGCCAGAACATTCGAATCGTCACGCCACGCGACAGAGTGGATTCCACCTTTGTGACCGACAAGATCGAGATACAGGCGGCCCGTTTCAGCCTCCCAAACGCAAAGTCCACCACTACGATCGCCTGAGGCAATCAGAACTCCATCGGGACTAAAAGCGACCGTGTAAATCCAATCGGTATGCTTCTTGATTTCAAAGAGAGGAGCTTCTTCACCGACTTCGTAAATACGAAGCATTTTCTTTGGGCCACCTAAAGCAACTCGGCTGACGCGATCGTTGACGTCCGCATCGAAAACAGTGTCCAGCTCGTCGCCGACGGTTGCCATCCGCTCGCCCGTCTTGACGTCATAAACGACGACTTTTCCCAAGACGCTATGCTCACCGCCGCCCGCGATAAGATAACTTCCGTCTTTTGAGAATCGTAACGATTGAGCGATTCCTTCGGGGAACGGAAGGACACCCAATAGCTCGGCCGTGTCACCATGGTACAGAACGATCTGCCGATGACCGGCGACGGCGATAAGAGGAGCCCATGGGCTTGCAGCAATGGCCGTTGTCGCAGCGGGCCGTTCGGTTGCGTAGCGGGTTGCCTGGGGAATCGACTGGGGCATTGCCCCACCGCCTTCAGGTCGTCCACCCGACGAGACAACAAAGCTCAAGGCGTTGGCCTTCTTCTTCTTTGCTTTGGAGCCGCTGTCTTTCAATGCACCCATTTCGAGCCAACGACGAACAATGGCGAGCTGGTCATCTGGAATCCGGTCGGAGCCGGGCGGCATGATCGGTTCTTCGGAATGGCTAATCAGCTTCCAGAATCGACTGCTTTCTAGGTCGCCGTCTTCATTGAGCACCTGCCCGGACGCGCCGCCTTCAAAGAGCGCCGCATACGTGTCCATCGCCAAGCCGCCTTCCTTCTCACCAGCTTCGTGGCAGAAAACACAATGTTCCCTCAAGATCGGTTTGACATGATCATCAAAGGTAATCTTCTCAGGTGCGTTGGTTGGCTTCTCGTCCGCTGCGTAGGAGGCGGAAGCCAAACAATTCAAGAGCGCGCAGATCGAAGCAGTCAGTCGTTGGGTAATGTTCATCTTGGTGCGATCAGTGATTGAAGACAAACTCTCGGCTGTTTAGGACAGCCCAATAAATATCTTCCAACTCAGAAACAACATTTGCCTCGGGATTGATTTGATCCACAAGCAATTGTCTTTCTTCATCGGTCGGATACCTCGATAAAGCCCGCACGTATATTCGGTCGATCACGTCTGGTGTCGACATTTTCTCTTGTTCCACCCATTGCTTGAGTGTTCGGCCGCGTTTGATCTTGTCGTTAACCGATGCTCCGTTGAGAAGGTGCAAAGCCTGAGAGAGTGATGGGTCGGTCGTTGCTTCACATTCACAAACCGTCGCGCGGGGAGAACGCCCAAACGAGGTAAGGAAGTAATTGGTCGTTTTGCCGTCGGCGATCTGAACGGCGCGAGATCCTAGTGGCATTCCACGAAACTTGTCGGGCGACTGGGTGACCGAACAGATGCAGTCCAGCAGACTCTCGGCGGGAATTCGGCGAACCAGAGCCCGCGAATAGTTGCGGCTATCGTGGGCGTTTGATGGATTGGATTGAGTGCTTCGAGCGTAGGCATCGCTGGTACAAATGTCCCTAACCAGACGTCGGAAGTCGAATTCATACTCAACCAATTTCGTGCCGAGTGTCTCAAAGAGCTCAGGGTTGCTAGCGGGATTACTAACTCGAATATCGTCGACGGGTTCAACGATCCCAACGCCCATGAAATGTGCCCAGACGCGGTTGGCTAGTGACGTTGCGAAGTACGGGTTGTCGCCTGATGTGAGCCACTGAGCCATCTTTACCCGACGATGGTCGCCCTTGTTGTCCACGGTATCACCGCCGAGATACTTCGCTGGCTCCGGCTTCTTCTTGACCGGGTTGTTTACCTCACCACCACGGGTGTCGTAGATGATTTGCTCTCGATAATCCTCACCATTTTTTCGACGAACCTGCGTGAAGAACGAAGCAAAACCGTAGTAGTCTTCCATCGTCCAACGATCGAACGGGTGGTTGTGGCACTGTGCACACTGCGTCCGAATCCCCATGAACACCTGAGCTACGTTTTCCGATGTCTTCAAAACATCTCTTTCGATCTCGTAGAAATTCGTCGCAGGGCTTGAGAAGGTACCACCACTACTGGTGAGCAATTCTTGGACGATCTCGTTGATCGGACGATTCTTAGCGAATTGATCCGTGATCCAATTCGCGTACAGCAAAGCGGATTTGTAACTCACCTGGTTGCTGCTCTTGATCATCAACAGCTGCGCAAACTTCATCGCCCAGATTTCGCTGAACTCCTTCCGGGAGAGAAGTTCGTCAACAAGCCGCTCGCGTTTGTCTTCGGCGGGATCGTGGACAAATCGATGGAATTCTTCCTCCGTCGGCAGCAAGCCGGCAATATCGATCGTCGCTCGACGGATGAACTCTTCATCGCTGCAGGCTGGTGACGGCTCAATACGAAGTTGGTTGAGCTTCTTCATCACGAGCTCATCAACGTAGCTCGGTTCTGGTTCAGTCGACGGTGCGGAGTACTCGAGATTCTCGGGGAGCGTGAGCACCTGGGAACCAACGGTGTGAGTATCGAACCGAGCCATGACGAAAGCTTCGCCTCTTGTTCCAGCGGTGATCAAACCAGACTGATCGACGGCGGCGACGGTTGAATTGTTGGTGCTAAACGTGGCAAGTTCTTCTATGTCTCGCGTAGTGCCATCGCTGTAATGGGCTACGGCGATCATACGCTGCTGCGAGCCATCGCCTTCAATGATTGCTTGCGGGGGATAAAGCTCAACACGGTCCACGGTGGGAACGGCATTCTCACCGGTCTGGCGATCCAGTGGTACGTTGTCCTTAAGCCACGCCAAGATCGTCTTGTAATGATCCGACCCCGTTTCAAAGAGCTTTCCTCCCGTGTGGGGAACTGAGCCAACCGCCTTGCGAAGAAGAAGGCTCTCTTCCGGAACGGCCAAGTTGATCCGGCGGGTACCGATCTCTCGGGTGATTCGAAAATGATCACCCTCCGGATCATATCCAAACAGCGACAGGTTGAAGCCGTCTTTTCCACGTGCGGCGCCATGGCATGAACCGGTATT
Organism: Planctomycetota bacterium; assembly: GCA_039027135.1. Taxonomy (GTDB): domain Bacteria; phylum Planctomycetota; class Planctomycetia; order Pirellulales; family Pirellulaceae; genus Rubripirellula. The sequence goes on along the minus strand of JBCCKZ010000003.1, from coordinate 9,736 downwards.
GCACGACGCGCGAGTGAGAACGGGCATCACGTCGTTGGTAAAGCTCACCTTGGGTGACTTGGCCGAATCATGGACTTCAACCGGTACCGAAACGGTCGTTCCCAGGTAGCTCCCAACCAGCGAAGTTTTGCCATCTGTCAGGGGGTGGACTTTGCCGTCGACGAGTCTGGCTATTGATTCGTTGGCAATTTTCCAATTGACCCTCTCGGTAGCGTCCTCGGTCACATCATCATCGCGGCGAAGCACAGCGATGAAAGATTGGAAATCACTGGAACCGTCGAGCCTAACTGCCGGAGGATAGACTGCGAATTCGGGTCGACGAGGTGGACTTGATGACTTCGAAATGGAAGCGGCTTCGGCCGGCTCGGCAGCGATTGCGTGCTTGCCAGTGGAAGCGAGGAGCATTGCCGAAAGGGCCAAGAAAGTTGCCGGGATGCACCTGAGATGATGTTTTTTCATCACTGGTTCCTCATCTGACGAAGTTGTTCGAGGCGGCTAAGCGGCTTCGAGGTGGGTGGCTTGGGTTTTGGCTTGGGCTTGTTAGCCTCAGGCTTTGCAGTCTTCTTTGGCGGCAGCGGCTTATCAACACGCAGTTCGCCAGTTCCGTTCGTTTGAACAATCGTCTCGCCGTCTTTTTCGATCCTAGCCACACAAACGAGCGTCTTGTGCTTGCCTACTTTGGCGTCGGGGGCGACCGTGATCGGGAACGTCACAGACTCTGTGTCCGAGGTGACTGTTTGACGGGATTCGGGTGATGTCACGCCTTTGGGCAATCCGACCAGTTCGATGGTTGTGGGGCCGGGTAAGTCTCGCTTTACGTTGATCGATACGGACACCATCGCCTCGGTTCCGAGAGTCGCTGCTGATCTCGGAAACTCAAAATCAAAGAAACGATCCTCAACCTGCAACATAATCGGCGCGGTGGCGATATCGGCATTCCCATGGGGATAGGGGTAATTCGCGAGAAATACCATCGGCCAAGTCGACATCGCTGCCCCGCCGTTGGCTGTGATTGGGATCGTCGTTTCGTTCTTGCCTTTGTCGATATAACGGCTGTTGTTCACGCCGATTCCGGGAGGATTATAAATCGTGCGCAATCTGACTCGTTCGTTGAACCCCTCATCACGTTTGATTCGGACGATCAGGTCTTTGCTGCCGTTTCGAACGATGGGTGTCTTGGGTTGTACCAGCTCGATCTCAAATGGCGCCTTATCAGTGATCGCAATGGCAGCTTGCTCTGTCTTGAACTCAAACAGCTCTCTGCGGTTTTGACCCAAAACCAACTTGTGGTTCTGACTGAAGTCCGATTCAAATTGATCGCTTGGCGAATTCAAATTGACGAAACCAGCCGTTGGCTCAGCGTCGCCGGCAGCTTCGAAGACAACTGGGATTTCCACTCTTCCCGCAGGGATCTCATACGTCTGAGCGGTGACGCCTGCTGGCAAACCGCCAGTCTCGGTTGGGATAGGTCCACCGTAGTCCGCTCGAGCAGCTAACGCCATGACCGCAGTACGCCCACCCCGGGGGATCGAGACATGACTCGACTCGCTTCGGCGGATCTCTTTGAACGTTAGCGAGACGCTTGGTTTAGCTGGCGTGACTTCGATCCAGTAGTGATGAAGGGGTGAGCCGCCTCGAAGGTGGTCATAGATTCTCACAACGTAAACGCCGTCAGCGGGGGCCTTGAATTCGAGTGAGCTATCTTTCGCTCGGCCGATGTCATCACTGCCCGCGATGCTCTTGTTCTTTTCGTCGAATACGTTGACCACCGCATCGATTGGGCTACGCATGGGAAAGCGAGCTTTAGCCCGAACGCGGTACTTCTGATTCTTCTTGCAGCGAATCGCGAAATGATCGAACGTGTCCGGCTGGTCAACAACACCTGCCAAAGCGACGGGAACATCGAGCACCGGCATTCCTTCGGCACGTACAGCAGTCAGCGAAGTGTTGTCACCCGTTTCGAAATGAACCGGCATATCGACAACTCGAATGCGGTTGGGTGATGGTGGTAGACCACGATCATCGCCGAGGTGGAGGTCATGTGAATCCGAGGGCACCTCGGGTAATACAATCGTCGAAACGGATACGGTGCCATCGACATCAATTACCGTTGCATCGTAAGACTCACCGATTCGTCCACCTCCCGGGATCACAGCGACAGGACGGGGGTAATTGCCCACATGAAGACGATAGCCTGAATGTGTGTCACCCAGGAACGAACTGTGCCGCACGACAATGACATATTGGCCATCTTTGGGCACTCGCAAACCAAAGACGCCGTCTTGGCGAAGAAGGTCCGAGTCATCGCTTGAAGCGATTTCAAAACGATTTTCATCGAGCAAGGCAACGTAGGGATCAAAGATACGTCGATTCTGAACATCGTAAGTCAATCGAATGGCTTCGATCTCCACGACGATTCGATCGTCTTCTTTGAGGTCCAACGCGAAGTAATCGACGTCTTCTCGCGTGATCACGCCATCGATGGTTTGGCCCATTTCGATGGACTGTGGCGTTTCGAAGGTGTTGTTGGCTTCGACTTCCGCGACGACTGGCATCGTTCCCACACCCACGAGCCGGACGTTGGATGACCCCGAGTTCGTAACAAGCCGAATCGGATAGAGGCCGGGCAGCGTCTCAGGCTTTGCTTTCAGACGAACTTCGGCCTTTTTTCCATCGATTGATTTCACGTCAAGGATTTCGAAGACGCCTTGATCATCAAGCACTTCGCGAGCATCACCGATACGATCGCCGTGCAATGTAAGCGTCGCTTCGACACCGCGAGTCACACCCATTGGTGACGTGCGATAGACCATTGGAAACGATGCGAATCCAGAGGTGTTGAAAAACGATAGAAGGAACGCCGCAGAGGCGAAGATTCGAACGGATCGAAAATCTAATTGGAGAGGACGGATCATAGTGGTGGCCTCCCGAATCAAACCATCAAGTCTTCAATCAGTCGCCCACCATCAACAATTTCGATCGGTCGATCGCCGGGAGCCATGAGCTCCTTATCGGACACGATGCCAAGCAATCGGTACATAGTGGCTGCTAGGTCAGCAGGCGATACAGGAGAATCTTCAGGTTCAGCAGCCGTCGAATCCGATGCTCCATAAACCATGCCTCGCTGGATGCCGCCGCCCGCGAGCATCATGCTGAACACCTTTGGCCAGTGATCACGACCAGCATCTGGGTTGACTTTTGGAGTTCGACCGAACTCACTGCTGACCATCACGAGTGTTTCATCGAGTAAGCCACGCTCATCAAGATCACATATCAAAGTCGAAACGGCCTGGTCAAGTGACGGCATTTGGTTTCGCATACTTTGGGTGATGTTCTGGTGCATATCCCAGCTACCGTAAGTCATCGTGACTAGGCGTACGCCCGATTCAACCAAGCGGCGAGCCATCAGTGCGCGCTGGCCAGCCTGGTTGCGCCCGTATCGATCACGCATTTTGTCATCTTCTTTGGAGAGATCAAATGCGGCTTTCGCAGCAGGTGTCCCAAGAAGGTCATAGGCACGCTCGTAAAACGTGTTCATTGCCTGGACGTTATCGGCCCCTGTCATTGATGTGAAGTTTCGATTCACCATCTCAAGGGCGGCCTTGCGTTTTGCGAATCGTTCCTCATCGACTCCGCCAGCAAGATCGAGGTCGCGTACCTTGAAGTCCGGTCGGCTTGGATCGCTGCCCAACGCGAAGCCGCCATAGCTGCTTGGGAGGTATCCCGTTCCCGCGAATTCGTTGGGTACGTTGGGAATACAAACGTAAGGAGGCAAATTGTTTCGCGGACCGTATTCGTGACTGACCACGGCACCGAAGCTGGGGTACTGAAGCGCCGGGCTGGGGCGATAGCCGGTGAACATGTTATGAACGCCACGTTCATGAGCCGCTTCACCATGACTCATCGATCGGATCACACTGAACTTATCTGCGCAAGCAGCGAGCTTTGGGATCGACTCGCAGAACTCTTCACCGGTTTTCGTTTTGACGGTCCTCAGCTCACCTCGATACTCGAGTGGGCTATAAGGTTTGGGGTCGAAGGACTCCTGCTGGGCCATTCCACCGGGAAGGAAAATATGAATCACACTCTTTGCCTTGGCCTCGACAAAGTCGTAGTGCTTTTGCTCGGCCGCAGCCTGTCGAGCCAGCAAGGCCGGGAGGGTGAGTCCAAGACCACCTACCGAACCAACGGACAGAAAGTTTCGACGGGAGAGTGGATTGCCTAAGCATCGATGGGCGGATGACCGCATAGCAAAACTCCAAGAACTTCTAACGATTACCCGGACCGATCGGTAAAAACCGAATGGCCCGTTTCAATGGATTTCGTGAAGAGGGAAAGGCGGGACGACCATCCTCGGCTCCGGAGACCCGGGGCTGGCCGCGTGTGAGGCGGGGCTATTATTGTTGTCAAATCGACCGTTAGGTCAACCGAATGAGCACATTCGGAATCCTTTCCAGTCGCGTGACGAACGTTTGATCGTCCAAATTGAACTCAAAATCCTCCTATTTCGAGGCTCTCTTGGGTCCGAGGCACCGCGTTGTATCAGTTCGTGTAAACTTAGGAATCCAAGCTCACCCAGGCGAAAATGTCGGTTCGCAAGTCCTATCCCTTCCTAAAACCGGTTTCACACACTGACGCAACCGTCGGTGCGGCGGTGGGCGTTCGTATCGGGGCCGACGAAGATTCGAAGGGGATTTTAGGGCGTCTTGCCCACTACATCGTGCTACGAGAGATGGGGCGTGGAGGGATGGGGTTCGTCTTTGAGGCTATCGATCAAAAGCTGAAGCGGACCGTGGCCCTGAAGGTCATGAACCAGCGGATCGCCGCTGTCCCTGGATCTCGCAAGCGATTTATTACCGAAGCGAGGGCCATGGCAGCCGTTCGCCATGACAATGTCGTCACGATATTCGAAGTTGGCGAATCCGATAGCACGCCATTCATGGCGATGGAAATGCTTCAGGGTGAGACCTTGGAAGCCCGTAACCGACGGATCCGTAAAGAGGGTGACGAGCCCTTCACGACTGAACAGATCATTGAGTACGCCAAGCAGCTTGGCGCCGGGCTCGCCGCCGCTCACCAGCGGGATATTGTCCATCGCGACATCAAGCCGGCAAACATCTGGATCGAAGCAGGGACCGGTCGCATCAAGATTCTCGATTTTGGGTTGGCCTTAGCCAGCACGCCCGTCGATCAACTAGCAGGCCGTGGGGCCGTGATTGGCACGCCGGGGTACCTTTCACCTGAGCAAGCCAGATCGGATCCCATTGATGATCGAACTGATTTATACAGTCTTGGAGTCGTGCTCTATGAGATGGCTACGGGTAGGTTGCCGATCAACACCAAGAATGTCCATGATCAGCTAATCGCTATTCTGTTGCATCGTCCCAGACCCATCGGCGAACTAAATCCCGACCTACCCCAACCCCTTTGCGATTTCATTCATCGTTTGATTCGCAAGGAGCCCTCAGCACGTTTTGAGAAGGCAGCCAGTTTGGCGGCTGAGTTGGATCGGGTTGCTGAGGATTGTGAACGCCAGAGCGAGACGGCGATGGCAATTGATAAGCTTCGAATGGGTTTGCAACAGGTCACCGATTCAGGTGCCCATCCAACGATCGATTTTGGAGCACCGGATCCCGGCGATAGCGGTGCCGGTTTGTTGGATCTTGGCAACCTCCCAGCCTCGCCAGCTCCGGATCCGCTTGCCGTTGCGTCGAACGCTAGCCCGGCGTCGGGCGTTGCAGCGACGAACGTGGCCAGCTCGGGTGCGATAAAAAGTTCTGTGGCAAAGCCACGCGAAGAGCCAAAGGCTTCGACCAGCAGTGGCACTAATCTAGTGCCCTTAATAGCGATCGTCGCACTGGTGATCATCGCATTGCCAGTCATGGCTTTTGTATTCAGCTCAATGGGTGGGCCTAGCGAAGCAATCGTGATGGGGCCGGTCGATCCGGCAGACTACGATCCAATCCCCGAGAATAATCCTACTGAGGAAGAACTAGAGATCTCACAGTCAGGTCCTCGCGAAGAGTCTCAGGTCGCAAACCAGGCCAGCTCTGCCAAACCAAATAAGCCAAACAACAAGAAGCCGAACCAGTCAAAGAACAATCAAAATCAGCAGCAAAAAAAGGGAGACGCTAAGCCAGATAATACTGCTTCTTCGGACCTAACCAATGTGGACTTATCGGCTAGCGAGTCGATGCAAAAGCCGCCGGAAGCCGTTTCTGTTGAGACGCCTAGCGTTGCCACGAACATTGATGTGGGTGAAAGTCCCAAGTCTGATGAGAGCATTCCTGATCCTGGTAAAGAAACGAAAGCCGAGCCCGATGCTCCTCAGGTAAGCCAATGGGTGTACGTGACGACCGCTGACGGGAATGGCGCTGACGCAATGGTCCAAGTCAGCGGTAAAGGCAAGCTAGGTGGTAAACCAGCGATCGGTGTCAGACGTCGCGGCGATAAGGAATTGAATCACAGCTACTTGAGATTTGATCTATCGAACATGAAGGACAAAAAGTCCATCGTGGCCGCAAAGTTACTTCTCCTTCAGGTAAATGAAGAGGATGGCTCGGGGGATGACCGTGGCCTTCGTGTCATTGGGCTACCTGACGCGGGCATTTGGCGTGAGGACTTGATTGATTGGCGACTCTCGCCATCGGGAGCTCGCGGTGCTGAATCGATTGCCAATTTTTCGGTCCTTCTGGATACCGATGATGCCAGTACACTCGAATCATCCAATCTCGAATACCCGGACATGCCTGCGCAAGTTTTCTCGATTGGTGGACCAGCTCTTGCTGAATTCCTTCGTCAATCCGACAAGGTCGTCACGCTTGCGATTGCGGGATACAAAGGTGATGAGTTGTGGCGGTTCGTTAGTCGAGAGCGCGAAAACGGTACTATGGCGCCGCGTTTGCAAATAGGACTGAAGTAAGGACGAGGCCTTTGGTCTAGGTAGAGCACGCCCGCGGGCGTCTTTGAAAGCGTGAAAGAGAAAGTTCGAGGTGAGGAACCCCAGAGCGCGAGACGCCCAATCTCTATGCCGCTAAATTGAATTACCCGCTCCGGACGTCATTCATTTGGGGCTTATGGTATTCGGGACTGAACGTCCCAACGAGCATGAAGTAATTCCCAAAAATCCACATGATTTAACAGCCGGACAGTGCACTGGTTGTCGACGTTTCAGCGACCGGGCGGTACTCGATCTTGATTGGGGCGGCCTGGTCCAGGCCCACGAAAACGAGGGCCGCCGAATCTTGGGCCAAAGGAGTCTTGTCCGTTGAGAGGTGGAGGTCCCAATGGTTCGGGCATGGCTTCGATCTCAGCTCGATCGAGAAAACCATCGCTGTTGGTGTCACCTTCCATCAAGCGGGCAATGTCATGGGGCGGCAACTCGTCCCGTCCAAGCTGGTCGTCCTGATTCCTGTCCCAACGTCGCAGTAGTTGATTGGCAGCCGATTTTTGATTCGACTCCCCGCTGCGACGGTTTTCACGACCGGGCCCAAGTGGGGATCGTTGTTGAAAGTTAGAGGCGTCTCGCGAAGTGCCATCCTCAATCGTGATTTGAGTTGATGTCATTTCCGAATCGTTCGACATGATCGCCGAAGAGTCGTTGCTTGTACTATTCGAGAGAGCCGCCGTCACTGCGGTTTCGTTATTGGCCTCTTGGGCAACTCCATCATCACTTGGGGATGTTTCACGAGACGTTGAGTCAGTCGCCATGTAGGCACCGGCCGCAACGAGTATGGCGGCACCGAGGCCAATCAATGAAAGGGTACTCTTGTTAAGCTTACGCCCGCGGCCTTTTTGATTGGCAAGGTACTTTGGGCCGGCTGGCGTTCCTTTGAATGCCTTGGCGCCCGCCGAAGGGATCGGTGGAAGGTTATCGAACTGGTTCTCTTGTACGGTCGACGTTCCAGTGCTATTCGGTGCACCTGAGACTACCGGCGTTGATCGCACGGCGGTCTGCAATTGTTGCTTGGCATTCGCGTTCGATGCGGGCACGTCTCGGATGTATTTGCCAAGTTCATTGGCAAGGTCCTTCATGGATGAAAAACGCTCCGATGGTTCCTTGGCAATCGCCCGATTAACCGCATTAATGAGACGCGGCGCGAGGCCATCGCGCATCGTCTCAATCGGACGCGGCGCCTGCGTGAGGATGTTTGACAAAAGAGTGATCGTGCTTGACGCATTCTCAAAAGGCAGCGTACCGCAGATCAGTTCATAAAGCACAATACCGAGGGAGTACTGGTCCGAGGAGGGGCCAATTTGCTTGGGGTCACCTTTGAGTTGTTCGGGCGACATGTAGGCCGGTGAACCGATGATGGCTCCATCCTGGGTGAGTCTCGTCTCGTCCCCGGTTTCGCTGGGACACGCCAGCCCGAAGTCCATGACAATTGGCTCTTTGCGTTTGTCGATCATGATGTTGGCCGGTTTCAGGTCACGATGCACGATCTTTTTTTGATGGGCTTCCTCCATGGCAAGAGCCACCTTGCGAATGATTGTCGCCGCGACTTTGGGATCGGGCGGTTTGTTCGCATCAATGTATGACGACAGTGGTTTTCCATCGATGAATGCCATCGCAATGCAATGGACTCCATCGATTTCGGCGACGTCGTAAACGGGGCATAGATTGGGATGAGTGACGGTCGCGGCTGCTCGAGCCTCGCGGTAAAAACGTTTGATCGCCTTTTCATTGTCCCTGGAGCCGAATTTGGGAACTTTGAGCGCGACATCACGTTCAAGCTGTTGATCATTTGCAAGATAGACCGCCCCCATGCCCCCACGTCCGAGGAGCCCGGTGAGCTGGTATCGCCCAAGCTGTATGGGAAAATCCCTGCCGTCAAATGGCCCGCCCGCTCCTGTTCCTTCACCAACAGAGAAATTCGTCGAATCCCCAGCCTTCGTGGCCGAAAGATCAATTGTTTCGTCGTCTCTTTGCGTTTTGTTGTTCATTCATCGAGCAGCGGAAGTGCAAAATTCCCAACACTATCGTAACTCGTTGAGGCCTTCTGGGAGAGATGGTTTGCGGCAAGACGCGGCGATGAGTTGGAGTTCGGAGCTACAGGGTGAACCCTACGGGCTTGGATGAGCTGCCCGAAGCATAGAAGTTTCGAACGTTTGGAAGAATCGTCTCGAGATCGGAATCGTTGTTGATACCAAGCCACATGACTAGTTCCGCCGCGTATTGGTCGACCGAGAGAGTGGGGATGAGCCTGCCGCGACCCACATCCAGCGGATTGCCGGCTGCAAGTGACGTTGGGTAGTTTCCGTAAACGTCATGACCCCGAATGCCACCACCCATCACCAGCTGGTTCCCGCCCCATCCGTGATCCGAGCCTTTGCCGTTTCCGGCTAGGGTCCTGCCAAAGTCGGAAGCGGTGAAGGTGATGACCTTCTCGTCAAAACCAATCTCTCTCAAGCCACTTTGAAAAGCACCGAGAGCTTGGCTGATTTCAGTGAGTGTTTCTTGGTGTGGACCGATCAATCCGCCGTGCTGATCCCACGGTCCGTGTGAAACGAAGAAGATCTGTCGTTGATGCCCCAAAGCCGACGATGCGGCAATGGTCTTTAGAATCCGCTCGAACGATCGTCCAACATCGGTTGCGGGAAAGGGTGTCTGGGTATCAATAGCGTTGGTGGATTGGTTGTACCGGGCCGCTGCGTCGATCGATTGTCGAAAGTTCTCCGCGTAGGTTTGCTGAAGAAGATTGGAGTCGGGCCGAGCAAGAATTTTGTCGAACGCGCG
>JBCCKZ010000002.1:0-36184 GCA_039027135.1 Planctomycetota bacterium | reverse complement strand
GGATGATTGCGATCTCATTGTCTCGGTCGATGTTGGTTCGCAGCTTTCTGATGGCTATGCCCAAGATGCAGAGTCGTCCGGAAAGTCGCCTGGGTTCTTGGCGACGATGGTTCGGACGATTGATGTGGCTCAGCGACACGCATCAGCACTTCACCGTGATCGCAGTGGTTTCATCCTCAACCCAGAGACTTCGGATTTTCGTCTGGAGGACTTCCACGCCGTTGATCCACTTGTCGAGCGCGGGCGAGAGGCTGCGATCGCACAATGGGACCGCATTAACGCTCTTGTGGGAAGTGAGGCGTAAAGGGAACCGCTGACCATCTTCATCTGAGGGGCATGGACGAGCTATCGTGGAGCTTCGAGAGACGCGACGAATTGGCAAGGATTCAGAAGGCCCGAGGAGTCGCACGCTCCTCCTTCGGCTCATGCTCGATGACCATTGAGCCGCATGGGGGAGCCCAAGCGACGCCTCAGGTGCCTGGAGAAGTCTGTGAACCACGATATTGGGGAAATCATCGGCATTGTTGCCGAGGCCTCTGGGATGTTGCGTTTGTCACCTGGGAGTGGGCTAGGCTGTTGAAATGGTTGGCCTGAAATCAGTCTTGGTTCGAGGTGTATGCCGGTGTGAAGTGCTCGTGCTCGACTTAGCGGTACCCGAGGAGTCGCACGCTCCTCCTTCGGCTCATCAGTTCGTTTTAACTAGGGCGCTGCTGGGATAGCTGAAGAACCATATCTTTACTCCGATACCCAAACGAGAGCTAAAGGGTCGATAATAGGGATTCGACACGTTTTCCAATCAATCGTTTCGAGCCGCATTACGTCACGCATTTGTTAGGCCACCCCACAAGCAATGGACTCGCTGGATCCAACGATCGATAGTGCTGCTGATTCAAGTGTCAGCTCGAACAAGCTCGCCACGGGTGGCCAGCCGGAGTTCGCACCTGGTGATGAGTTTGAAGAGTTCCGCATCATCGCTGTATTGGGAAGAGGTGCTTTTGCAACGGTATATCTCGCACGCCAGCGTACTGCCGAGCGTCTCGTCGCTCTCAAAGTAAGCCAACGAGAGACTGCCGAGTTGATCTACTTGGCCAAAATGGATCATGCTTGCATCGTCCGCGTTTATGACCAACGCGTGATTGACTCGAAGAGCTTGCATCTGCTTTACATCGAGTACGTGCCCGGTGGAACGTTGCAGGACATCACGGACTCGTTTGCAGAATCGAATGATTCACCGACGGGCAGTGGTTTTCTCAAGTGCATCGATCGTGCACTGCTTTCGGGTGGTCAGGCTCCGCCAGAGCGATCCATCGTCCGGCAGCAAGTCAAGGAACGACCTTGGGAGCAGACGGTGGCATGGATTGGACGCAATCTTGCTGACGCTCTCTCAGCCGCTCATCGGGCCGGGATTTTGCATCTCGATATAAAGCCAGCCAACATCTTGCTTGCGGCTGACGGGCTACCGAAGTTGACGGACTTCAACGTCTCATTGGATTCTTCCCGAGCATCAGCGGATGAGGCGATTGGACGAGGCTCGATTGGTTTCATGTCGCCGGAACAGATTGATGCCATGTTGGCGGCCTGGGAGACCAATCCAACGACGTCAAATGCAATCAGTGAGTCTTCAGATGTTTACTCGCTTGCGGCTGTTCTCTGGTTACTCAATTACGGAGACGTTCCTTGGTCGGGTCGTGTCCCTGAAACCGATAGTTCGGCTGATCCCAGTCACCCGATGCATCTCAAGACGATGTTAGAAAGAGCGCGGAGTCAACGAGAGAAAATTGCTGACCCCAATGCGTCGAAGAATCAACGAAAGTTGACCGCGGTGGACGTAGCGCTTGGTTCAACGTTGAAGAAGGCTCTTTGTTTGGATCCGTCCGGACGGCCGACAACTGCGGAGGACTTTTCGGGAGAGTTGCGTCTGGCAATGCATCCCGGTGCAGCGAGGATTTTGCAACCACGCCAGGGATCGATGAGAAAGCTCTTGGGTGATCTGCCCATCATCATTGTCACTGCCGCTTTGTTGTTGGTGCCCAATATCTTGGCTGGGATTTATAACTTCTTCTACAACGAGAACGAAATCCTTTCGAAGTACCCGCAGATGCGATCGACTTTTGGATCGCTTGCGATCACGATCAACTCGATCGTGTACCCGTTAGCGCTGGTCTTGTACGTTCGTTTCTTGATGCCACTGCTTCGCAGCTATCGAGGCGTGAAAGTTGATGAGGCATCGCTGAAGACATGTTGGTCGCTTGGCTTTCGCTCAGCTTCGATTGGCGGTGTTCTATGGACGCTTGCGGGCGCGATTTACCCGATCACTCTCAGGCTTTTTCATCCCGAGTTTGCCACACAAGACATGTTGCACTTCCTGTTGTCGCTTGCGATCTGTGGGGGAATCGCTTGGACGGTTCCCTTCTTTATTGGGACAACCATAGGCTTGTTGGTTTACTATCCCAGGTTGTTGCGAATTGTCATGCAAGATGACGAGTTTGTTGCACGGCGAAAGCGAGTACGTCGTTTGGCAGGGCGTTATGTTCTGGCGGCGGCCTTGGTGCCGCTTTCAGCGGCCGCCCTCCATACGATGCGATCTCAACGCGATGAAGCGGTGATCCTAGCAGCAATCGCTTTAACCGCAGCCGGACTGATCCTTGCGTTCAAGGTCTATCAGTACATTGAGTCTGAATTGGATCTGATTGGGAAGTTCCTCGAGGACTAGTTCAATGGTCGTTTGGCTCAGGGTCCTGTCGTTAACCGCTGAGCTGAAGGAGGAGCATGCGACGCCTCGGGTGCTTGGTGGAGTCGATTGCATGGTGCAAACGCTTGAAGGTTTGGGTGCCGGGTGTTCCGAGGTTTCGGATTTCAGGCGAATCCCGATACGACGTGACTGAGATGTCTATGATGGAGACCGAACGCGAATACCACGCTCTCTTTACCCGATCCGTGAACGACTTCTATGAACCCAGAGAAAGATACCATGCAACCTTCTCGTAGAACCTTTTTGCGTCTAGCAGCTGGTGCTTCGGCCGTTGCCGTTTCCCATTCGAAGGGCTGGGCGGAAGCTTCCGGTTCTTGGAAATTCAAGATGTCACTTCGATGCAGTTCGGTCGGTATCAAAGCTGGCCAAGCTGAGGCGATTCGGTTGGCGGGTCAGTATGGATTTGAGGCGGTTGCCGTGAATGCTTCGGAGCTGGGTGGGTTGGACGCTGCCGGACTCGAAAGCATGCAGAACGCACGCGAAGAAGCTGGCCTGTTTTGGGGATCTGCGGGGCTTCCCGTCCAGTTCCGCGATAGCGAAGAACGGTTTGAGAAGGATCTTGCGCAGCTCGGTAAGCGAGCCGCTGCTGCAGCGTCCGTCGGTGTATCACGGATGGGTACCTATATCATGCCGACCAACAATAACCTCACATTCATGCGGAACATGCGTCTGCACTCAACGCGACTTGCGAAGTGCGCGAAGGTAATCAATGAATACGGCCTCAAGTTGGGGCTGGAGTACGTTGGTCCCAAGACCCTTTGGCCATCCGGACGCTATTCTTTCATCCATGACTTGGCGGGAGCACGTGATCTGATTGCCGAGATCAATGAACCAAACGTCGGATTGATTCTCGATTCTTGGCACTGGTACACCGCGGAAGAAACCAAAGAAGATCTCTTATCGGTTCGAGGCGATGAAGTCGTTGCCTGTGATCTCAATGACGCGCCCGCTGGTGTTCCGGTCAACCAGCAAATTGACCAGAAGCGTGAGTTGCCAGTGGCAACAGGCGTGATAGATACGAAGACTTTCTTGGAATGTCTTGTCGAGATCGGTTACGACGGCCCCGTTCGAGCTGAGCCTTTCAATGCAAAGCTAAATGCGTTGGACAATGAAGCGGCCGCCGCGGCGACGGCCAAGGCCATGAAGTCAGCCTTCGCGTTGATCGCAGCACGAGGATAACAATGAAGGTCAGAAGTAGGGATTTTGGGCTCGGATTTGCCGCGTCAGTAGTGGGAATGCCGTCTGGTTTTTCGATTGGGTGAACACATGATTTCGGCGACGTTGTTGTCCTTCTTCCGGGATGGTGTGTTGGTCACTTGGGAGTGAGCTGGGTTGTTGAGATGGTTGGCCGGAGATCCGTCTTGGTCCGGGGTGTGAATCGGTGTGACTTAGCGGTGCCCGAGGAGTCGCACGCTCCTCCTTCGGCTCATGCTTTCGATGATCGGTGAGCCGCATGGGGGAGCCCAAGCGACGCCTCGGGTCCTTGGAGGAGTCTGCGAACCACGATATCGGAGAAATCATCGACATCGTTGCCCAGGCCTCCGGGATAGTGCATTGGTCACCTGGGAGTGAGCTGGGTTGTTGAGATGATTGGTCGGAGATTAATCACCGTTCGGGGTGTATGCCGGTGTGAAGTGCAAGTGCTTGATGTCGCGGTACCCGAGGAGTCGCACGCTCCTCCTTCGGCTCATGGTTGTCGATGACTATTGAGCCGCATGGGGGAGCCCAAGCGACGCCTCGGGTGCCTGGAGAAGTTTGTAAACCACGATGCCGGAGAAAGCACTGACACGGTTGCCAAAGTCGTTGAGGCTCAGGTAACCAGTCCTTTGGTGACGGTCATGAAGACATCTTCTAGGGTTGGGTCGCGATCGTTAAACGACTTAACTCGAACGCCTCCCTGGACCATCTGCTCAAGCATCTCGGCGAGGCCTTCATCATCGATTTCCATCTCGGCCACAAAACGATCTGCGAGCTGTTCAAGAGAACGTAACTCAGGTCGGCTGCGAATGATCGATAGTCCAGATTCCTCACCGGAGAGAAATTTCACTTCAATCACTCGGTTTCTTCGCAGCTTTGCATAGACCGAATGGATTGGTCCGTGCATCAGCAGCTGACCTCGTTCGATGATGCCAATCGAAGTACAGCAATCGGCTAGCTCAGTCAAAATGTGACTGCTGATCAAAATCGTTTTCCCCATGCGGCGAAGCTCTTTGAGAAGGGCTTTCACCTCGACGCGAGCACGTGGATCAAGGCCGCTTGCAGGTTCGTCCAAGATCAATACCGGTGGGTCATGGACAAGTGTCTTGGCCAGACACAGACGCTGCTTCATGCCCCGAGACAGACCATTTACGAAGTCATCTCGTTTGTAAGTCAGGTCAAGTAACTCCAGGACGTTATCGATGATGGCCTTTCGGTCTTTTTTGCCGATTCGATAAGCCACTGCAAAGAAGTCCAAGAACTCCCAAACCTTCATGCCGTCATAGACTCCAAACGCATCGGGCATGTAACCGACCGCCTGTCGAACTCCGGATGGGTCGCCCATAACATCACAACCAGCGACTTCACCTCGACCTCGGGTGGCCTTCAACAACGTCGCCAAAAAACGAATGGTTGTACTCTTCCCTGCACCGTTTGGCCCGATGAATCCAAACGTCTCGCCTGCATAGATTTCGAGGTCAAGCGATTGGACGGCAGTGAATTCACCGTAGTCCTTTCCAAAGCCTTCTAATTTGATCATAAGGATGCGTTGCTGAAGTTTCTAATGTTTAAGTTCTGGTTGCGTTTGGTTGCTCTTTCTGATCTCGTCATTGCTGGCTGCTGAAACGCCCGACGCTCCCAATGGGTATTGGTTCCTAGATGGATCGGATCCGGTAGATCAATCTTCCTAGGGAGGGTGAAGTGAGTTGTGTAGGCACCCCTGTCCGGACGCAGAGAGAGCGGCCAATTACTCATCTTCGAACACATCGATCGGGGCTTTGAGGTCTGAGATCAAATTCAAGTCGGGACGAACACTCATTGAAGGAGCGTGTTTCAATGCGAGCACGAGCAGCGTAACACGCACAGTCGCCGCTGGACTTGGCTCGATGGAGATGGTCTCGTTTAACTCGTCCGAAGTCCAGGCGATCGCATACTGAGCGCCAGGTGGTGGTCGCCATCGGCTTAGCAATGATCGATGCAAGTCGGCACCCTTGAGCACGGCATCCGACTCTTCTTCGGGAGATGACGTGGCCGCTGCATTTCCATCGATTGGCACCGAAGCTCCCGATGGAACATTCCCAATGATCTTTAGGGGACTCAACGGCTCTTTTAATTCATCTTGGCTCTCATCCGCATTTGCAATTGGTTTGCCCGAAACGATCGTCAGATCGTTCAAGTTGAGGTCAGTGTCATTGAATACGTTGCCATCGCGCAGAGAAACCGTTCCACCCAAGTCGACTAGGCGTTCTAGATGCAGCACCTGTGTGTTGTTACTGGCAACGGTGACATCACCTATCTTGGGTCCGGCTGCCACCGCGGTTTGGATACGTGTTGGCCGAGACTCTTCCGTATCCGAATCCTCATCGACGAACCCACATCCATCCGGGCTATGAAAGGTGATGTCGTAGGTATCGGAGAGCGAGTTGTAAATGGCCGCGACTTGGGTGCAATGAGCCCGCGAGAAACCAGCTGGCATCTCCAGCAGTTGTATCTCTGTTAGACGGGTCGCAAAACCAATATCCAGTCGCGTGGCTCGCGCGATCAAAACGCTGCCAACGAGTGCCATGACGGGTACCGCCAGCCAAGCCCACTCGAGTCGCCCTAAAACTCGAAACACGATGTAATTGATCGGTACCAAAATAACGAGATAGACCAGCAATAACTTGGCAACCAATGACCTTGAGGGGACTTCAATACCCGAGGCACTAAGAAGCTCATTCCGCACGTACCGAAACCATTCGCTATGAGAACCAAAGGAGGCGACACCTGCCAATGCATCCGAGCGAAAACCGACGTCGAGCGAACCGTTGCTAGAATTGTTGGTTCGAGAGAAACCAGCTAACTGTGCATCACGAGAAAACAGCCTTAGTGGCGTATTGATACCCGAAATTCCAACACGGTTGATGGAGCCGTCAAGTTTGATTTGGCGTGCGTTGGTTCGAGAGTCGTTGTAAAATTCCCGTGGTGGTCGAGCTAGGATCATCGAGTTGATGAAGCTGTCATAGGATTTCCATTCGCTCATTGACGACAACATCAAATCGAAGCGACTTTGCACTGTCCAGCCGCGGCCGGCAGGTTTCTGCCAGACCAATGCACCTGAATCGTCAACCGCGTAAGCCGATGAGTTGTTGGACCCATCGACGTAGACTAACGGTTGAGAGCTCACCGTCGAGATGATCTTTTCAATGGAGGGATCGGTCTTGACGCTTTGGGATTCGATGAGCTTGACCAATGGCTCCTTGTCACCCTCAATCGCCCGGATGTTCTGAATGGGCAAGAACTCTTGAAGTGTCGATTGATCGAGACTTTGGGAACCCGACAACCCGTTAACGATCAAGCGTCCTCCAAAGTGAAGCCAGTCAACGATCGCTTTTCGTTGGTTGGAAGTGAGAAAGTCAACGGGTAGATCGTCCCAGACGATGACGGCTGTGTGTGTGAGGTCGAGCATGCTCTCCGGTAGCGCAAGCAGATCGTCCGCTTCGGGAATCACAACGCGGTAGTGCTGGATAGGATCTTCGGTCGAGTAAGTTTCCTGAAAGTCCCTTACCCAGTCCGCGTTTCGAAAGCGATTGAATCTCTCGGGCCGGCGTGTGAGGACGACCATCAGATACTCACTTGATGACATTAAATTCGCGGCGCCACCGGGTGGCTGAAAGAACGTCGCCGAGGCGACGGCTGCCAGCTCCGATTGGATGATCGCCGTGCTGGAACTGCCGGATGCCCAAGCGGGGACAAAACCTCGGGAGTCGAAGGTGCGTGTTTGCCCCTTCGGCATCACCACCGGCCGATTTGATTCGACGGGTTTGACCGGCCTTGCGTCCTCTTGAGAATCCGGGTTCAGCACACTGGACGAACGAACAGTCAGTTTCGTTTCTAGGGTCCCGCGTAGATCCGCCTTGTTGCTACGGATTTCCTGGCCGACGGTGAACCAGTGTCCCGGTTTGACGAACGAAATGGAGGTTCCTTCGTCAGCGGGAAAAGTCTTTGGTGGTTTGGAGGTGAATTCGTCCTGCTTAGCCTCGCGTCGATCCTCAGGATCATCTGACGTCTGAGTCTGACATCCGTTGATGCCCAGAGTTGAAAGCAGGATAAAGCACGTAAGCCATTTGTTCAAAATGGTTTGCGAAGTTTCTTTGCGGTGGGTAAACCGGCGTTTCCGCGTTCTCCAGTTGGCCAAAACAGGTTTCAATTGATCAATCAATGGCAGTCAATCCGGGTGGATGGCAACACCGTGAAACCGGTATCTTTGGGAAAACTGGGCGGAATGTTACTTGCCCAGGGCAGTCCCAGGGGAACTTTCTTACGATCAGTCAGTCCAAGCCGTGAACTAATCCTACCCTCTTCTTGATTTCGGTGTTTCCATGTCCCACGATCCACAGCCCGACGAGCTGCGTTTGTGGGACTACCTGGACGGACGGCTCGATTCTGATGAGCAGGCTCGTTTTGAAGAGGAATTGCGGACGAACGCTTCCTTGGCCGAGCAGCTTGAGCAGGCGAAGAGGCTCCATTTAGAAGTTCGCGCGGCCTTCAAGATTGATCCGGCGAAGGCTCGCATGTCCAGTGATCCGACGGAGGATGCTGCCAGGTGGATCGAGGCGGCCTCGCGGGAGGTCGAATCGAATGATGTGGCGGACCATCCGCTGCTTCGGAATCGCGGGGTTACGCTCGACAAGCCAGTAGTTTGGAATCGTCGACTACTGACGGTCGCACTGATCACGGCAGTAACGATTCTGTTGGTGGTTGGATTGCGAGTGGTTCGTCCTTCGAACGAAAGCAGTCCTCAACCTGAGGGCCTTGCTTTTATTTCGCCCGAGTCGAGTACCCCCGACGATGCCAATACCGCGAAGCCAATTGAATCGGTGAGCGAGGCGTTGGAGCGGGAAGGCATTCAATCGCCTTCAATGGTTGATTCAATCGCTGAGAACAAAGTGGTTGGGGAAGGCTCGATTGATGTGGCAGCTCTTGATCCAACTGAATCGGTGGCTGATGAAGAGATGACGGGCAGTGCATTGGCTCGCAGCGAGACACCGCCTGCGAAACTTTCGAGCAATGAAATCGGTGAGAACGTCCCGAATCTGAATCAGGATGCGATGGTGGCTATCGATGCGAATCGAAGAGCGGCGAACAAGCTCCAAGCGATTATGGTATTTGAAGTACGTCTGACACCCATGGGTCGTCAGACAGGTGCGATTCGAAGGGCATTACAAGCTGCCGAGATTAGTTCGCTCGAAAAACGAACGGTCACCACTGAGGTTGCTGAGAAGACGATCGAGCAGGTCGATGTTCAAATCGATGAATCAGTCCGCCTCTTGCATTTGCATGCGAGCATTAAAAAATTCGATGAGTTCTTTTTTGCACTCGCTGAGCGAGTAGGTGACGTTGAATCTATTCGATTAACCTTGGAGGGTGATCCGGGTTTCCTCGCAGCTGTGGAACAAGCAGGTGCGTTGGAAGGGAATCAATTGAGGTCTGCAAAGTTATCGGGGAGTCCAGATCAAATGAAGTTGCTAATGGACAAGGTGGACTCAATGCAGATGATGCCAATGAAAGAAGACTTCAAAATGAGCTCAGGCTTCGGGCAGAATCCGGGTGAGCAGGTCAAGGGTTCGTTACTTGTGATCATTCGATAGCGGATCACTTTCTCAGGTACCTGTCATTCGAAGATGATAACGCGTCTCACAGCCTGCCGCGATAACTTGTCCTAACTCGCGACGCGAGCTTTGCAGTGGCGGTCTTGATATTACCCTCCCGCGCAGCGGGAGGGTCGGACGCGGTAGCGGCCGGGGAAGGCATTCGACCGAGCCCCATCAACCTAGAACGCTGAGCCCGACTCGCCCGGAGGGAGAGTAGGTATGAGCGTTATTGGAAATCTAAGTCAATTGAAAATTAAAATGCGATTCAAAGACTTGATGGCGCAACTTAAAGACACGTGAGTTAGGCACTGGCTCGACCACAGCTTCCCTTGCTGACGCTGCGGGCTGTAAAAGTAATCCCCTATCAAACCAAGTAAACCACTGCGGTAATAACGCCAGCGGCATAGAAGTTGAGCGCGAGCCCTGTTCGGGCCATCTCTTCCGTTCGTATTCCGCCTGCGCCAAAGACGATCACGTTGGGTGCGGTTGCAACCGGCAGCATGAACGCACAAGACGCGCTGATCGTCCCGGGAATCAAAATAGATTCCGGAGAGTTGCCTGTGGCCACCGCGAGTTCAGCGAGGATTGGCATCATTAAAGTTGCTGTCGCTGTACTACTTGTGATTTCCGTCAGGAAAGTCATTAACAAACATACAGACAGGATGACCATCCAAGGTGGAGCCTGATTGAAGATCGTTAGGCGAGAGCCGATCGCCTGTGACAGTCCGGTTTCTTCAAAACCCATCGCAAGTGCAAGGCCTCCACCGAACATTAGCAAGATCCCCCATTGAATATTCTGTGCGGTGCTCCAGTCCAACAAACGGGGGCTGAGGTGATTTTCAATTTTGGTGAGTGTTCCGTCTGGAGACTCAAGCGACTCGCGTGGTTCACCGCTCGGCACGACAAAGAGCGCCAAACTGGCGATCAGAGCGACTGTCGAATCACCGACCATTTTGGGATCAAACGGTAGGAGCGATGACCAGCCTCCATAGGGCCCCGTCCGAGTCATCCATGCGACAGCGGTAATCCCAAAGATGGCAAGAACTCGAATCTCCGAAGGTCGCCAGGCACCCGTTTCGGGCATGTCGATTTCCTTGCCTCCGCCAACCGGTCTTGTCACCCACCACCATACGACAGGTATCAGTAGCGCGACGATGGGGATCGCGATCTTCATCCAACCAAAGAAAGAAACATCGAGATCGAAACGCTCTTCAACGAAACCCATGAAAATGACATTGGCGGGCGTTCCGATGGGGGTGCTCATTCCTCCGATCGATGCCGAGTAGGCGATTCCTAGAAGCAATGGTGTTCGGAGCGTTGGATCCTCAGCCTGGGTCAAGACAGCCATGGCGATGGGTAGGATCATCAGCGTGGCTGCCGTATTGCTAATCCACATCGATAGCAAAGCGGTTGCCAACATGAATCCAAGCACGAGGCGACGTCCACCTCGCCCTCCCACGGCACGAACCATACCTAACGCAATTCGACGGTGAGCACCGCTTTTCTCCATCCCCGCCGAGAGTAGAAAGCCAGCGAACAGTAGCAAGATCATCGTGTGACCGTAGGCGTTGGCGATCTGTTTGTGGCTTACGACGCCTAGCATTGGAAAGGCGGCAAACGGAATCAGTCCGACGATTGCCAAATGAACACACTCAAAAATCCACCATGATGCGCAAAGGATCGCAACCGCCAAACAAAGTGATGCGGGCTTGGGCAAGCCACCCAAGAAACATGCCGTCGCAATACCAATGGCCAAGATGGGGGCCAGCCAGAACATGGTTCGCGAGAGCTTGGGGAACACGACTTTCTGTGATTCCAATGGAGAGAGTTGAGTGACCCAATAGATTAGCTGAGGAGTGGGATCAAAATAAAGAATGGCGGGAAGATAATGCTGAAGATTAAGGGAAACACAAAGGTGAACAATGGTAAGCTGATGATGCGTTCCTCTTGGTGTTCGCGGGTAACTACCTCTTGGTCTTCATCATCAAGCTTCTAATTTTCTTTGCTTAAAGCATGCCCTCTTCCGCGATAAAAGTCTTTGGCGAGGTTCTTTTTGACTGCTTACCCGACGGGCAAGACATCTTAGGAGGTGCGCCGTTCAACGTTGCTTGGAACCTGTCGGGGCTCGGAGTTGATGTTGAGTTCATATCCGCCGTCGGAAACGACTCTCGTGGCGATACGATTCGCGAGGCCATGCAAGATTGGGGAATGGGGATTGAGTCGGTTCAGATCAATGGTCAGTCGACAGGCGTGGTCAATGTGTCTTTCAAGGATGGGCATCCCGAATACGAGATTGCCCATCCCGTTGCCTGGGATCGAATCGATGTTCCACCGAGCGGTTTTTCACCTTCCCAGTGGTTGTACTTGGGGAGCTTGGCTTACCGCGATCCCCACAATCACTCAGCGGTCGAGTCGTTGGTCGAAGCGGAAGGTTCGCGTCGTTTTGTGGATATCAACATTCGCCACCCTTGGTTTGATGAACGCTGGTTGAACAAGTTGATTCATCGGGCTGACGTCGTGAAAGTTAGCGAGGGTGAGCTGTCCGAAGTCATGGGCGGGGCTCGGGTTGAATCGGATGATCAGATCTTTGAGGCTGCAGAGGCTTTTCAAGGTCGATTTCAGATTGGCCGAGTTCTTGTTACCGCGGGTAGCCAAGGCGCGTTTGTGATCGAAGAAGGTCGACACCGTGTTGAGGCGATGATTGCAGAACCAATCGTTGACACCGTAGGCGCCGGCGATGCGTTCTCGTCAGCGACACTACTTGGACTGCTCTCCGGTGCCCCCTTGGCGGTGGCCGCACGTCCCGCGGCTAAGTTTGCCGCAAGAGTCTGTGGTTTGGCTGGTGCAACAACCCATGATCGCGACTTCTATCATTTGTAGGTCGCTTTTGTTTCATGAGTGTATGTCACGGTGTATTTCACCAGCTAATAAGACGAAAGCTTGGCATCATCCGATGCGTGGGGATGAAGTGTCTTTGCCGTTGGTTTATTGACAGGTGACACTTATTAGGCTTTTACCAACCGTTTAAACGCCGGCGTGAGTTTCAGCAAATCTTCAACTCGGTTGACTGTTGTTCCAATGGCAAGACTATGCCATAGATGATGTGAGAACGCGTCACTTCGGTCTGTAGCTAAGATCCGCATCGAGTTCTGTAGAGCGATCGTGTTACTACGAAACGACTTTTCGATCCAACGACGAAGTAACTTGGAATCAGATGTGCCTGCAATCCAAAACTCAATGGTGGCTCGGCTTCCGCGTTGATGCGGAGCGGATTCAATCCAATCGTCTTGGCTCGATAAGATGAAATCAATCGCGATTTCGGGTGCCAAACGTTGTTCAATGATCGTCCAGACAGTGGTCCATGGCGCGCAACCCGATTCGTGATTTTTTGGTGACTGATGGTCGACCTGATCAGGGGTCAATAAAAAGACTTGTAACTCGGCTCGGAAACAAGACTGCGATTCGAGAGCAGCTTTGACGTTGAAGGTTGGACTGGCGTTCATTGCGAGTCATCTAACTTTCGAATCAACCGCGACCGGCTGATGCCTAGCAAGCGGGCCGCTTCCGCACGATTTCCATTGGTGCGACGCATCATCTCTTCGATCCAATAGCCCTCAAATCTTTGGAGCGCGTCGTCAAGGGTCCCGATCAGTTCGATTTCATGGCGACCCGTTTCTGGTAATGCGCGATAGGTCCTGACGGCCAAGGGAAGGTGTTCCCTTTGAACGGCATGCGAACTTCCAGCGGCGTAGGAAGATGATCTGACGACATCATAAACCTCGTCAAACTGCCCGGGCCACGGGTAGGCAAGCATGGCGTCTAACGCGTCACGGCTGAATCGTTCGGCATCCAAGCTCGAGTCGCGTCGGAGCTGCTGTAAGATCGCCAACACAATCATCGGTAGGTCTTCCAGCCGTTCTGAAATATCCGAGACTTCAACGACTTCGCTGACTAAGAGGTCTGCCAGCAGATCACAGAGTCCGCTATGGGAAGCTTGGATAGACGAGTCGATGGAATCGTGTTCACGATGTCCTGCTGTTGTGAGAGTTTCCTGGGTGTGTATAGAAGCAACCAAGTAAAGCTGTCGGTTGCCGTCTTGATTCGCATCAGAAACCGATTGCTGAATGGCGTGTAATCGCATTTGAGCATCTAGTGGCATGCGATCGATCTCGGTGATCACAAGTGTTGCCCAAGGAACGTTTCCGCTTTGCAATGGATTGACGGCAGGTGCCGACAAGGCTTCAAGCAGTTCGACATCCATGAGTGGACCGTCCAAATGGACGCAGGGCGGTGGCAGTGACTTTGCGACTCTGAGTGAAGTTTCCGCCCATTGACTATGAAGCCATCGCATCAGTGACAACGCACCAAAACCCCGGCGACCGCGAAGGAGCACATTTCCCCGCTGGCCGGCTACTCGATCGAGGCGATGTTGTATTCGCCTGCTCGCCGAAGTCTGACCAACGGCAACCATGGAAGGCATGTCGGACAGTCCACTTGTTATTCTTCGGAGTTGTTGCCAAAGAGACTGAACGTCGATTCGGTCGAGCTGTTCGGCGGACGAATCTGGCGATCGTCCTAAAACAATCGCAAGCACCGGAGTCGACGTCCGTCGCTCCGAACTAGGCTGGTCGGCGTGGGCGGGCCGATCAAGCGGGATGAAGCAAACCCGACACTCACGGTCGGAGGAAGCTCGGTCGCTCGATCCCGCGATGACAGGATTCGATTGCCATCGATGACTCCCGGTTGTGAAGTCACCCTCGCATCCTGGCGGGATAGCTAGGGCAGACGCCAAACGCGCGAAGACATCTGCGTTCTCGCTATCGGAGGTCGTGACGGCCGGTCTGCCGATCAACCCGTCTAGAAGTGATTCAGGGCTGCCTTCAAAGCCGTTGGCTAGAGCCACATCGTACAACCGGCCTGCCAGGTCGGAGCTGACGTATGCGATTTCGCGTTGGTCGTCGATCAGCCACACGTAGGCCGAAGCCCCGTCTATCGCTCTTGCGAGACGACTTAGCCAACGACTCCCAGACCAACGACCTCGAGGAGGCCGCCCTCTGGCGGACTCTTCATGACCGAATTCCGGGTAGTTGGAGTCGAAATCGGAATCGCCGCCACCGGCCTCAGGAAATTCGGAAGCGGTGGGCGGCATGGCGATCCGGGTTTAAAAGACGTCCAGCATGAAGTGGTGGCCCGAGTGAAAACGGCGGTGGCTCGGGTAGTGGTTGAACCACTTCTTGTTATAGACCGGAATCCTCATTTCGGCTGGATATCGATGGTACAAGCTGTCGCTCGACTTGAAATATTCCTGTCCGTAGAAGTTTTGAGGGTAGTAGACATAAGGATAGTGGTAAAAACGGTTCCAATCACGGTAATCCGCTTGTCCACCCCAAGTCTGTCCATAAGCTCGCTGATCCGCGTCTACCGTGCTTGTCATCGACAAGCCGGCGACTACTAAACCGAGCGTTAGTAATAAATTGCGTCCCATTTCGCATCCCTGTCGGCGAAAACGATATCACCGGCTCGATCCGGCTCCTCGGTATCTTCGGCAAAACCGACCCTCCAGCTTCAGTGCTTCGTGGAGTTTGCTATTCGCCGACAGCTCCCCTGTGGCATAGGATGGTGAAACCGTCGCAAATATTTCAAATGTATTAGCACCGCCCCCCAACGCATCCGATAATAACGCAGATTCACTCAAGACTGAGATTCCCCCTTGCCTTCCCAATGTTCTTCGACGCGTTGCCTTCGGACGATCGCCCTCGTTCTGATCGCGATCGGCCAGTCGGCTGTCGTTTTCGCCTGCCCTTTCTGCACGGCGGTTTCTCAGACGATTCGGCAGGAGATGGAGGTCATGGATACGGTTGCAATCGGGACGAG
This sequence comes from Planctomycetota bacterium, assembly GCA_039027135.1. Lineage (GTDB taxonomy): Bacteria > Planctomycetota > Planctomycetia > Pirellulales > Pirellulaceae > Rubripirellula. The sequence goes on along the minus strand of JBCCKZ010000002.1, from coordinate 20,728 downwards.
CATTGGTGGAATCGCCGATCGAAACGAAGACACCGGTGAAGTCGCCATGACCATTGAGCAGGTGTTCAAGGGGCGCGACTTTGTGCGGACGGGAGATACCGTTCAAGCGGTTTATTTTGGCGACGTAGCACCCGGTCGTGTTTTTCTATTGAGCGGTGTCGATCCCAGTGAGCTTCAGTGGTCGTGTCTTCCGCTTGCCAACGAAAAGGCCATTGATTACGTCAAGACGGTTGCCGAGTTGCGTGACGCCGATCCCGTCGAACGACTCAAATATCACATGGCATACCTCAATGATGAGGACACAATGCTGGCTCGAGACTCCTATGACGAGTTCGCCGTTGCCTCCTACGAGGCGGTTCAGGACCTTCGAGAGTATATGGATCACGATCAGCTTGTTGGCTGGCTCCAAGAGCCCGACTTGGCAACCGATCGCAAGCGACTCTACCTGACCATGTTGGGTGTTTGTGGATCACGCGATGATCTTCCCATGCTCGAGGCCATGCTCAGGAGCACCAAGAAGAGCACCCGAGGAGGATTGGATGCCTTGATTGCATGCTACATGACCTTGGCCGGTGAATCGGGCCTTTCGCTTATTGATGAGCTGTTCATCGAGAACCGTAAAGCTGCCTATGCGGATACCTATGCCGCGATCATGGCGATTCGCTTTCATGGAACCGAAGGGGATGTGATTCCACGCTCCGCGATGTTGCCTTTGCTTCATGGAGTGCTGCTGAGGGAAGATTTGGCTGACCTTGTGATACCGGATTTGGCTCGCTGGCAGGATTGGAGTCAGATCGATCGTTTAGTCACCATGTTCGAAGAAGCGGATCCGCAAGATAATTTTGTGCGAGTGCCAGTGGTCCTTTATTTGAAGGCCTGCCCACTTCCAAAGGCCAAAGAGGCGATTGAAAAGCTGACCGAGATTGATCCTGACAGTATCCGTAGAGCGAGCACGTTCTTCAGCATTCCTACGCCCGATCCAGAGGTCACCCCCACCGATGCAAGTGTTATTCGACCCAAGACGGTGATGCTCGCGTCAACGAATCATGATCTGGCTATCGACTCTGCTCGAATGCTGGCTAATTCGGTGATCGTCAATCCGACAAGGGGTGCAATTGCCGGTCAAGGAGCTGTCGTTCCGAACCCGGTCACTTGGCTCGCCGTAATGGTCATGGCGGTGTTTTCCTGCGGTTTGGCTATGTTTCTGGTTTTGACTGGCGGCCAGACTGGAACTCACCGTGGTTTGATTCCTGTCACGATTCAGCCTCAAACAACACCCCATGAACGGTTCCGCCACGACGACTAACTCGACAGACTCCAAGCCCACAGCTGACCTTTTGTCGCCGGAAAAATCACCGGCGATGAGTGGCGGCCTGCCTTCAATGGGCGGTGGAGCTGGTTTGGGTGATCAATCGCTCGGCATGTCCGATGCCTCAACCGGCGGAGCCGAGTTCCCGTATCGAGCACTCAGTCGGGGCTCTGTCGTCTCAATGATTCTAGCGATCATAGCTTTGCCAGGTTTGATGGAGAGTTTCGCGCCGCTTTTGGTATTGACGATCATTGGTTTGATCGCTGGGGTTCTCGCGATCCGTACCACTCGCAGGTACCCGGAAGAATACAGCGGCGGCGGTCTGGCAAAAGCGGCCCTGACACTGAACCTGCTTCTGCTTGTTGGAGGTTGCAGTCTGCACGCTTACACCTACGCGACTGAAGTACCCGAAGGTTATACCCGAGTGCACTTCTATGATTTGCAAGTTCCGGACGGTTCGCCACAAGAACCTACCGACATTGCGATCAACTCCGATGGAGACGATATCTTCCTGAAGGGGTACATCCACCCATCATCGGGTGGAGGAATGCTCAAGCAATTCATTCTTGTTCCCGATCTTGGAACATGTTGTTTTGGTGGACAGCCCAAAAGCAGTGACATGGTGGAAGTCACTTTGATGGGTAATCAACGTACCATCGCAAATTTGCGAAAGAAAAAACTTGCGGGAACGTTCAAGGTCGCACCCGTGGGTAGCAAGCTCAATGAGTTTGATAATGCGATCTTTTATCGAATGAAAGTGGATCAACTAAAGTGACCAAGCAATGGATTTGCAGAGCACTGTTCCTGAGGTCACTTTTTGTGGCTTTCTACAGTGCAGTTGGATTAGGGATATTTGGCCATTTCAATCACGCGGATGCTGAAGAGATAAGTGAGAAACGACCGCTCGCCGAGGATCGATCGAGTCGGGCTACGGCGATCGCCAAGGGCGAAATTAACTTTGATGACTTGAAGTTCGACATTCAGAAGGATGGTGCCTTTGAAGATTCGATGTTGACGGACAAGCTCAAATCGCTCGATGGACGAAACGTCAAGCTGAGGGGATATATCCTTCCGAGCACCCTCTTCGTTCAGCGTGGATTCAAAAAGTTTGTGCTCGTGCGCGACAACCAAGAGTGCTGTTTCGGACCGGGTGCTGCATTATTCGACGCCGTTTTCATCGAGATGCAGCCGGGTCGCACGGCTGATTTTGTGACGAGGCCGGTGACCGTCGAAGGCATCTTTGAGATCGATACAGAGACTTATAAGTACCCCGGTGGCGTGGGCCCCAAGGGGGCGACTCACCTGGCGATCTTCCGTATCCGAGGCAAGTCGGTCGATTGAGCTAACTCTTTTGGCCTCGGGAAAAGACTAAGAGTCACTGCGAATACCTGTCAGCCGATTGGGCGCGAGCCCGCGGTTCCCATCCAAAACGGATGCTAGCGTGTTTCGGCTGAGTTTCTCGGATCGGCTCAAGGCGTTTTGGCAAGTCAGGATCGAGATCTTGAAGTCTCGCTATCGATCTAGACGCTACGAATGGAGAGTAAGATCAGGATCAAGAAAAGTGTTTCGTATTTGCAAGTGGAAGGGGAATCTAGTGAGCCAAGGTCGCAACGACGAAAGATGCCAGGCTTTCTTGTGGTTTGTCAGCTAGGTATTCGATGACACCATCGATTCGATCCACTTTGCACCCGCTTATCCGATTGCACATCGTTGTCGCTATCTGGGGGCTGACTGGGCCACTGGTCGCATTGATTCAGCTTCCCGCGACGCAGGTGGTAACGATTCGTTGCGTGATCGCGGCTTTCGCTTGTTTTCTACTGCTCGCTTTGAAACACGATTCCTTAAAGGTGACGGGGGTCTTTAATCATCCGGGGGGCCTTGATTACCGAGTTCGTCTTCAGTGGATTGGGATCGGGGCGATTCTCGGCATTCACTGGATATTGCTCTTCGTGGCAGTCAATGTCTCGAACGTCTCGGTCGCGATGGTTGGACTGGCAACCACTCCGCTGTGGACTGCACTGACGGATCCACTCATTCAGCGCAAGCCGTTTGTGCCTTTGCAGTTTGTTTTGGGTGCGGTCGTTGTCTTTGGGATACTCCTGATCTTCGGTGATGGGGCAGCGGTAGTGGGCTACGGTTTCTCGCTGGCGATCTTGTCCGCGATCTTGGCGACGGTGTTCTCGTCTTTGAATACGTTTTACACATTCCGGTTCGCACCATTGCAACTGACGGCGTGGCAACTGGGAGCCGCTGCGGTCGTGGCCGCCGTGTCGATGCCACTGACGAGTTGGATGGGTGAGGTGGAGAAGACACTCTCGTGGCCGAGCGGGCAGGACTGGGTCCTGCTGATCCTGCTGGCTTTGGTATGTACGGTCTACGCGTATAGCGAATTTGTCGATTTGCTGAAAAAGCTCTCGGTTTACACGATTCTCTTGACCAACAATCTCGAGCCCATCTACGGCATCGCGATTGGGGCTCTCTTCTTTGGAGACGCGGAGGAACTCTCTTGGAGGTTCTACGCTGGGGCCGCCGTGATCATTGCGGCTGTCGGTGCCGAAGCCATCACTCAGAAGGCGAGCGATTCATGATGGGCCCCGACAATCCGCGATGAATTCAAGTCTCGAAGACTTGGTAACTTGCCAGTTCAGTCTTCGCTCATCTATTTCAGTCTGGGCATAACAGTTAGTAGCCACACCCAGGCGAAGATCAGTCCCACCACCATTGGTCAGAATCGAGACCGTTGGATGCTCGGACCATCACGTCGGATGTTTGCCCGGTCTGATCGATATCCAAGCGATCCTTTTGCAGTGCCAAGCGAGGTTGCATCTGAACGCCGCCTCCGAGCGGAGTCATCAGGGTGTTGCCTTTCCAAATAGCATTCACAGCCGTTTCAACCTGCTCGGGTGCGTGATGGGTTTCGACCTGCACCTGAGATTCATCCATCAAAGTGCGGGCTTGCCATCCAGCTTGAGTGTAAAAGTCTTGGTCTTGAATGTAGGCGGCCGCGATGGCTACATCAATCAGCTGGCGAAGTTCGGCATAGACGCGGACCCTCGCGGCGATATCGTTAAACTTCTCCGTGAAGTCTTGGCAGAATGCCTGGCTGGCACGATTGCCTCGACCACTTCGCTGGCGTTGTCCACCAACGACGCGCTCGTTAGCGCCAACAAGTTGGACACCACGTTCCTTAATACGCATGGCGTGTCCGTCTTCGCTGACAGCGATGCCGTCATAGTTGGGCTGAAAGTACCACCGCTCCAGGGCGTTGGCCGCGATCGTCTTTGGGTTTGCACGCTCGACGTAGCTCATCATGCGAACTGGCAATCGCTCTAAGCCAATTCCAACAAGCTTCATTCGATAATCGGCTTCGACGAGAACTCTAGCGAAGTGAGTGGTGTCGGGAATCCCTTTGAAGGTGACTGTTTGCAGTCCGAGGTTCTGTTTGATGCCGTTGGCAATGCGGGATGCGTCGCCTCGTCCGGCGTTTCGGCTCGCGTAAGCCAAGAATCGCTGCAAGGCTTGCAAGCCCTCCGGTGTTGGATCGATCGAAACACTGATGACCTGGCCTCCGTTGCGAGCACCCGGTTGGAATGCACGCATCGCAGTCACGACGTCTTCAAGAAGCAGCGTCGGCTTTCCTGTCTCGATTCCGATGTAACGGTCGGTTGGGTCGGCGAAGTAACCTTCGGCGGGCCCCGCAACAACGATGTCGTTCGACTCTGGATAGTAAAAGACGTATTCAATCGTTGTCAGTCCCGCCATCGCGAACATGTCGGCATCGACTGATTCACCAGCAGCGAGACGATCAGCGATCGCAGCCTCGAGTTTGCGAAGCGATACTTTCCGCAGTTCGCTTGGCTGCATGATGTCTTGTCCGCCCGCAGCGGCAGCTCGGGCGGCTTTGAATCGTTGTTTCGCTAGCCGCGGATCGAATTGTTTGATTTTGAGAACACCACCCGCGTCAACATCGATACCCGCAATCGGCTGGCCGATCGCGATGAAGTCCCCGTCGCCATCACCATCTTGGGCCGAAACAACGCCTGTTAACGCGATCGTTAAAACCAGACAAAGCGGCAGAATCGAAACTTGGCCGAATGAGCGTAACCGGAGGGCGGTTTTCATAGCAGGCAGAGGGGGCGCAAAGATGAGAGAAGGTACGCCCCTAAAAATAGTTGCACTCTCCGAAGAGGGCAACAAAAAACGCGGTGTCCCGCTGAAGTGTGCTTCGCGCGATGAGATACGGGCCTGCATGCACGCCGGCCATCGCCACAGTGGCTTTCCGTGGGCAATCCGAGCAGAACGCGTTGATTTTCACGCGTCGCGTTTGGTTGAATGCCCAAATTCCCCGGTTCGCGCACGTAGCACGCGGAGGAATTACGACTTGGTCAGCGGCCTGAGGCTACGAACTATGAGGAATATTCAAACCTCGAGTCGGCTTTCTCCCGAGTTGGCAGGGGAGAATCAAAGGAAACTCGCTACCCAGACTGGGCTTGTCGGTTTGGCCGGCTCAGCAGCCGCAAGGCATCGACGGTGCAGGTGCTGCACAACCGCAGCCACTTATCGGTGCAACCGACACTGGAGCCGATGCCGAGCCGCAACCGCAAGATTCAGTGGCGACTGGAGCGGGACCACCAAGGACTGACTCGCTGACTGGGGCAACCTCGGCTGCACAAGGATTGATCATCTCCTCAACCAAGGTCGGAACCATTTTGGCAACCTGAACCTCGTAGGTCTCGGTTTCCGTGTAAGGCACTTCGACGGAATACTCTTCGATCTGTTCTTCAGCTACACGATCGTAGCGGGTCACTTCGTAGGGCTCGGTCGAGTACTGCGGTTCGTTGTAGGTGAAGCTCACTTCCTTCGTACGCTCCTCAGTCTTATAAGTCACGTAAGGAACGGTTTCAGTTCGTTTGACGGTCTTGTAGGTCAATTCGCGGCGAGTGCGAGTCCGCGTCTCTTCGTTGTACTGGACGACTTTGCGATTTCGAGTTCGCTCTTCATCAACATAGACAACCACCTTCTTCGTACCGGTTCGAGGTTCGCTTCGATATGCAATCGTCGTGCACTCGTAGGGAATCTCAGTCGCCTGTTGTTCGTAGACGGTGTAGCTGACGATCTGTTCTTCAGTCGTGCTCGTCGTGACGGGGACGGTCTCGGTGATCACATTGGGAACCCACACTTTTTTCGTAGTAGTCGTCATGGTAGTGATCGGGGCGCTAGCGACTCCGCAACTCGAAACCACGTCTGTGGTCGCTATGGACCCGCCGCAGCCTCCGGCGACCGATCCACCACACCCGCCAATCGCTGTCGAGCTACCGCAAGATGACGCACAGCTGGTCGTCGGACACTCGCAACCACACTGCGACTTGCATCCACATCCCGCGAAGATTCTTCCGAAGAAACCTCGGCTAACCGGCCGACAAGCCGTGGCGGTCGAACTTGATCCGCAGGATCCACTCGCGGAAGTTACTGACACAGGTTCAGCGTAAGCTACCGTAGTGGTGACCGGCACCTCAACAACTTGTTCTTCCCAGTGCCCGTAGTCTTTGGTGACTGTTTGCATTTCCGTCTTGGGGACTTCAACAGTGACTGTTCGTTGCTTGGTAACAGGGACTGCATTGAATACGGTTCGGACCTTTTGGGTCGTGACCGGATAGGGAACGCTGACGTTGTAGGTGAACGACTCGTCTTGAAGCTTGGGCACTTTGACGGTGTAAGTCTCCGAGACATCGACCAATTTGGGAACACGAACGGTGTAATCTTCGGGAACTTCATTCCAAACCGGTACTGACTCTTCAACGTCGATGGTGCGTTCGTTCTTCTCGGCAACCAACTCGGTGTAACTGATCGTCTTGGTGTCCGTCTTGGGAACGTTCGTGACAGTCGTGCGATACTTGGTTTCGGTGACGGGGACCGATTTGTAGACAGTCTTCGTTCGATATCGGGTTTCAGTCCGAGTTTTGTTGACGGTCCGCAGCTTTGTTTCGGTCACATACTTGGTCTGCATCACCACTTTGAAGGATGAAACGGGACCACAAACCGACTCGGTGCTCAGGGTCTGGATTTCAGCGGGCGCTGTGGCTGCAAGAGCCGGCTCAACAACAATGCTCTCGCATCCTGACGCCACGGCCGCTGCAGGCGACGAAACAGCGGTCGAGCTGTATCCGACACCGCTGGAGTAACCCGAGCATCCACTGCTGGTCACGACCACGCCAGAGGCACATGGATCACTACATCCGCCGCAACGCTTCGCGAAGCAACCAGCCTGCGTCGACGGGGCGGTGAATGAGAAGATAGCGAGGAGAGCCAAAAATCCTGTCAAACGGTTCACTGATGCAGGCCTTGTACAAAACGATCGAAATAAAAATCACGTCCACCTTGGCGACAGGGTAAATCCTGTCATCACCAGTACAACTGGAGTATTTAGGCAAAACGGAAAATTTAGAAAAAACAGGATATTCAGCTCGGTGGTTTTGGGGATTCAGCGTGTGATTACACGCATTTTGGGTGGATGGTGGCTTTTCTTCGTCGAGAGTCGACAGACGGCTTTTGATTTGGGGCATCTGTCAATTACTTTGCGTTTGCACGGCCGTGGGTCGTCCCGGGCTCCTACCTCAACTCCGATCCAGACGCTTTTCACGACGCATTTCATCCTATGTTGAGCTCCCACCAACTCGCTTCGATCCGCTTTTTGACCCTCATCGCGTTGGGTGCCGCATCGGTAGCTTCAACTGCTTGCCTCGCTCAGGAAAGTTCTGAGCTATCCAGCGTAGAGGTGGCGCCGGTTGTCGCTCGGATGGAGATGCGACTAGCGGTGGAGGATGAGGTTCTCGATGTCATTGAGAAGGGAGATCTCTTGACCGTTCTTCGGGAACGAGAGAATGATTATGTGATCGTGACTCACGACGGAACGCGCGGCGCGATTGCTAAAGACAACGTCGCCAGGATTCCTGAAAGCGTCGACATCTACGACGAGCTTATCGAAGAGAATCCCGATGAAGGTCGCTACCACACCCTTCGTGCTTCCGCGTTCTGGGCGCTCAAGCAGACTGATAGGGCGCTTGCCGACTTTGACCGAGCGATCGAGCTTGGTTACGACGAGGCTCATGCTTTCACATCGCGTGGTCTATTTCATGCCGAGATGGGGCGGTTTGAAAAAGCGCTTGCTGATTACGCGGAAGCACTCAAGCGTGATCCTGATGATGTGGCACCGATTATCAATCGCGCGGCAGTGCACATGTCGATGGGGAAACCACAAGAGGCAATCGTTGATTACAACGCCATCCTTGATTTGAAGCCGGATTCGATAGCGATTCTTCGACAGAGGGCATTGGCTTTCAAGGCCGCCGGCAAGAGCGATGAAGCGGTCGCAGATTTTGATCGGATACTAGTGCTTACACCGGAGGATCGGTCAGCAGTCATGGGCCGTGGTTACGTGTACTTTCAAACCAATCAGCACGAGAAAGCAATCGAGGACTTTAGCCGGGCGATCGAAATGAACGACGCAGATCCTGTGGCATATAACAACCGAGGATACAACCGCATGCAGCTGGGTGCGTACGCCGAAGCGGCGGCGGATTACGAGAGAGCGATTGATCTTGCACCCAGTTACGGACTAGCCCTTCAGAATCGAGCTTGGCTGCTAGCAACGACCAAAGATGAATCGATTAAGGATCCCAAAGTTGCGGTCGCGGCAGCCCGCCGAGCCTGCGAGCTTAGCAATTATGAGAACGTTGGTGATCTTTCTGCCCTGGCCGCATCGTTGGCTGCCGATGGCCAGTTTGAAGAAGCGATCGGCTGGCAAGAGAAGGTCGTCGAGAACGTCGATGAGCGTTTTCGAGAGTTCTCTAGGAGAATTCTAAAGCGTTACCAAGACGAGCTGCCCTTCACGATGGAAGTGGCGGAGGACACGAAAGACCCCAGTGAATAAAAGTCGGCTCAAAGCTCGTTGAGCTCGTGTTGGGTGTTCTTATTACCCTCCGCAATAGCTTTAGTCCCTTTCAAACCCCGAAACGTCCGACCCTCCCGAGAGGGAGGGTCTTTCAAACGGACTCAAGTTAGGACAACCAACACTCGGCTAGCTACAGCCCATGCTGTTGCCACAGTTATGGCATAGGTAACAATTGCCGTTGCGGACGGTAATGCTTCCACAATTGTCGCAACTCGGTGCGTCAATCTGGAAACGAGCGAATTGTTCGCCCTGCCCCGAACCGTTCGATGTCGGTTCCACCGAGGAGGCCCCGTTTTCACTTTCACTACCGTTTTCCGTGGCGGGTTTTGCGATAGCCGAAAGGAAGTCTTTCCTATCCGCGATAGCAGAGCCGTTTCCATTGCCGTTGGAAGAAACCGGCGTCACCATGTCAGGTGTTGCATCGTTGCCTTGATTGATCGAGGCAGCCGATGGCCCAACGATATCGTTGCCACTCATGAAGGTGTTGCCGAGCCAACGGGCGATGTAGTCAACAACACTCTTCGCGATGCGAATGTCTTTGTTGGACGTGTGACCCATCGGCTCGAATCGAGTGTGGCTGAATTTGTTGACGAGCACTTCCAGTGGAACACCGTATTGCAACGCAATCGACAAAGCGGTTCCGAAACTGTCCATGATGCCGCCGATCGTTGAACCTTCCTTCGCCATGGTGATGAAGATCTCACCAGGACGACCATCGGGGTAAAGGCCGACACAAAGATAACCTTCGTGCCCGGCAATGGTGAACTTGTGGGTCACGCTTTGTCGGGTATCGGGAAGTCGTTCGCGTCGAGGCTTGTAAACAATCTTTTCGACGGTCTTCGTGATCACTTCTGGCTCGGCCGCCAAAGCATCGTCTTCTTCACTCTTGGTGTTGAGAGGCTGAGACTGTTTGCTGCCGTCGCGATAGATTGCAATGGCCTTGAGTCCCAGCTCCCAGCCCCAGAAGTAGGCGTCCGCGATGTCTTGTGGTGAGACATCATTGGGCATATTGACTGTCTTACTGATCGCACCTGACAAGAATGGCTGTGCAGCAGCCATCATCGTGATGTGAGCTTGCCACGGAATACTCCTGACCCCATTGGCGGCTTGGAAAGCACAATCGAACACGGGTAGATGTTCGTCCTTGAGATCCGGTGCTCCCTCAATCGTATCGTTTTTGTCGATGTAGCTGAGAATCCCTTCGATCTGCGATTCATCATAGCCGAGCGTATCGAGCCCGCGTCGCACTGTTTGGTTCACAATTTTGAGCATTCCGCCGCCGGCGAGCTGCTTGTATTTCACCAAGGCGATATCAGGTTCGATGCCCGTGGTATCGCAATCCATCATGAACGAGATTGTTCCCGTAGGTGCTAAGACCGTTGCCTGAGCGTTTCGGAAGCCATGCTTACCGCCTTCGGAGACGACCTCGTCCCAGAGGTTAGTTGCCGCTTGCTTCAGCTCGGGAGAACCAGCGTCGTTGATTTCGTCACAGGCGTCGCGATGCTTTTGCATGACGCCGAGCATCGGCTTTTCGTTCTCACTGTAGCCATCAAATGGTCCGACTACCGAAGCTAACTCGGCACTGGTCAGGTTCGCTTGCCCGTGCATGAGCGATGTAATTGAACCACACAAGCCGCGGCCCGCGTCCGAGTCATAGGGCAATGCTCGCGTCATCAGAACGCTGCCAAGATTCGAATAGCCAAGACCCAGGGGACGGAACCGGTGTGAGTTGGCGGCGATCGGCTCGGTTGGGTAGGAAGCGTGATCGACGAGGATCTCTTGAGCGATGAGGAACAGTCGGGCGGCTTGGCGGAATCGACCGTGGTCAAATGAACCGTCTTCCCCGACGAACTTCATCAAGTTGATTGAAGCTAGGTTGCACGCCGTATTGTCCAGGAACATGTATTCGCTACATGGGTTGGACGCATTGATCGCGCCGCTGTTGGGGCAGGTGTGCCAATCATTGATCGTTGTGTCGTACTGCACGCCGGGATCGCCACAGTGCCAAGCACATTCAGCCATCTTATGGAGGAGCTCCTTCGCGTCATACGACGGAGCATCGCCCTTGGCCTTTTCATGGATCCACTTGGTTTGCCACTGGCCACCATTGCGGACGGTTTCCATGTAATCGTCGGTCATGCGAACCGATAGGTTTGCATTTTGGAATGCGACGCTGCTGTAGGCCTCGCCATTGAAGTTTGACTCATATCCTTCGCGGATCAGAGCGTGAGCTTTCTTCTCTTCGTTCCACTTGCACTCGATGAATTCGAGCACATCAGGGTGCCAAACCTTGAGCGATTGCATTTTCGCAGCTCGGCGGGTCTTACCACCCGACTTCACGACACCCGCGATGGAGTCATAGACACGCATGAACGACAATGGGCCCGACGGAGTTCCACCGCCAGACAGAGTTTCTCGCTGACTGCGAATCGTTGAGAGATCCGTTCCCGTTCCACTACCGAATTTGAAGAGCATCGCTTCGCTGCAAGCCAGACGCATGATGTCTTCCATGTTGTCATCCACGCTTTGGATGAAACATGCCGACCCCTGGGGGTACTCGTAGGGGTTTTCGGGCTGAATGACGGTTTGGGTCTCTTGGTCCCAGCACCAATTGCAAGGATCACCACTCACGTCGTACTGAGCGTGCAAACCGACGTTAAACCAAACCGGACTATTGAAAGCACCGTGCTGGTGGAGGCAAAGCCAGGTGAGATCACGGTAGAAGCGATCGCCGTCCTCGGGCGAATCGAAGTAGCCGTCAGCGAGACCCCAGTCGGCGATGGTTCGCGTAACCCGATGAATCAGCTGACGAACGCTGCATTCTCGCTCGATCGGATCCTTAGGGTCGCCGTAAAAGTACTTCGAGACAACCACGTTGGTCGCCAACTGACTCCACGACGCAGGAATTTCGCAGTCTGTTTGCTCGAAAAGCACATTCCCCATCTCGTCTTTGATGGCCGCGCTTCGAAGATCCCATTCGCTTGTCGCAAAGGGGGTCTGGCCCGTTTCTGGACAGAAGGTTGCATCGATCGACAAACCATTGGTTCCTCGACGGATACGGGTACCGAATCGATCGCGGGCATAGTCGACGCCATGCTCGCGGTTGACCTTATCGAGTGCTGCTTGTCGATGGTCGATTGACTCGGTTGTTTCACCGACGGGGGGAAGCACGGTCGCCATAACTTTAAGACTCCTAAGGGGCTGCATCCTTGGCGAACAACACGGGTCAGTTACCGCTTCAAGCAACCACTGTTACTTGACCCTGCGGAACCCGCGAAATTCGACGACAAAATAACTGAACAAAAGTTAACCGAGCTCGTAGCGGCGACCATGCATCAGTCCGTAAATGTGCCATTGAGCGATCCTTCACAGGGCCCAATCGACATCCACATGACGACCCTCAAACGTCCTTAAGGGTAATTTGCAGGCACTACCGGTAGTGTTCCGAAAAGTTAAAACCACTACATGTGCTTGGCGGGAGGATCGTAGCACCCTGGCCAGAACGGTCAAACATGGATTTGATTATCCCATAAGTGCTTTACTTGAAAGAGGATAAGGCGATGTGTGGTCAAAGTGATCCCCCCATCCGTGGAGCCGTGGATCGCAACAAGCTTTGATGCGCCTAGAACTTAGGTCGTTTGCTAGCAAATAAGAAGTTTTGTTGAAAACTTGTCGAGAATTTCGGAAACTTTTTAGTGTTCAAAAAGACACCTGGCCCCATTTTTCCTAGTTGGCCTGTCTTCACTTTCTGGTGAGATCTACGCATTGAGGAGCTAGTCTCCCCCTGGGGAAGGATTGGGAGCGGTGAGCCGGATGCGGCGCAGCCGCGGAGTCACCGGGCTAATGCGTTACGCGAAGAAGGCGATCCTGCGAGGCTCATTCTCTTGAAGGCTCGTCTTTTTCCCGCCCCTAGATTTGGCTTCGCTCCCATCCGGGTGGCGGCTCACCGTTTTCAAGCCACTCGTGAAGCCAGGGACAAGTTGAGGAAAACTGTGAGGCGATGAGCCGAGCCAAAGAGAGCGGAGTGCGTCGCGGACGCTCCCTCTGATCGATTTCGCCTACATCTGCCACCTTTGTGCTACAGCTCGCCGCCTTCGTGCGCTGTGAATTCGGCAAAGACGGGTAAGTGGCTGGTGATCGCCTCGGCTTGCATCGCGCTGAGGTCATGATGCCTTCGGAAGTCGAAAACGCCACCGCGGCCGAGGTACTCTCGGGTACGTGAACCATCGATCACGATGTTGCTTGTTTGATAACGATCGAAGACGTCCGTGCTCCGGTGCACGGCAGCGGTCTGGATCATCGATTCGTCATTCTGTTCGCCGGCAAGAACCGACTTTAGGTACTCGTCGTCGGCCTGCATCAATCCAAGTAGAACCACATCGTCTTCACCGGGACGATACTGCGCCACCTCGGCGACGACGTTCGAGATATCAGCCACTTCTTGTGCGGCTCGGCTGAGATCGACTCGAAAGTTAATCAGCGTGAATGTCCAAGCGTGTTGGCTGGGCAAGCCAATGGCTCGAAAGGTCGCTATCAACGGATCGTAAGTCCAGGTAGATGTTCGATCAGCATGCGAATAGCTTTGTCGACGATCCACATCGACTTTGGTGGTATCGAAGAGAAAGACTAGCTGTTCACCTCGCGTTTTGGGCCCGGTCGGTGGGCCAATGATAAAGTCGTAGCGATGCTCGGGTCCATTGACGACGTCAACTAAACGAGGAATCAAATCACGTTCGATCGATGTCACCTGTTGCAAGGCCACGATGTCGTAGCGGCGTACGACTTGGCTGAAGTACTTTCGTACATCGCTGCTGGCCAACTTCGTGGGTCCAAAACCGTCGAGCGACCAGGTTGCTACCTTCAAAGGTCGCGCGCGATGACTAACCCGATCGATCGCCGATTGAACTTGAACTTGGCCATCAAACGATGACGCCGTGGGAGTCGGAACAGCTAGCGCGGGAGTCTGCTGGCTACTGGAAGCGAGCCTCCCTAGAGTGTCGGCCGACGTTGGTGCATCAGTCGAGACGCCGAAGTTGGGCGATCGTTGGCCGGACGGAAGCGACGAATCTTGAGTGTTTGGCGGTGTGACCGACCATTCATCCGCGTGCATGGCTACCGTCGAAGTCGGGCCGATCATCACGGGAGTATCGCGATAGGTCTCGAAGCTTTCGTTTGTTTCACTCGATCCGCGAACGGAAGAGATGCCCTCGAGAACGGAATCTCCAAACTCGTTGTAGGCGTAATATCCACCGGCACCCAAGACGGCGAGCGCAACGAGCGTTTGAAGGGGGTTTCCCGATCGATCTTCGGACATGTTTTTTGGCGTGGGAGTTGCGTTTCAATCAGAATCCTGCCTTTCTTGGATCGTCGAGCGGGTACCTCCATTTTCAGTTCGAATCGGGGCGGCTGCGACGGATTGGAGGGGCCAAGCCGACCAACCCGCACGAAAAAAATCTCCCGATGTATCAGTTCGACACAAAGAATCGTTTCAATTGGCGAATTGACTAAACTAAGACGCCCGATCAGGGGGATCGATTAGTCTTTTCCTCAAACTTGCACTCACCCATTTGATCCACCAGCAGTCCCGGGCGAATTGAGCAAGCCATGCGTTGGATATGGAAGATTGGATTGCTGGGTGCGTTGGTCGGCGGCGGTGCGATGGGCTATCGGCCAGCCCGAGAGTACTGGTCAGCAAGAAACAAAGTCAGCTTTGAAACGAAAGCTGTTAGCACCGGTGATATGGTTCGCCTGGTCAATTCGACTGGCGAGATCAAGCCGGTCCTATCCGTTTCCGTTGGTTCGTTCGTCAGTGGTCCCATCACCGACATTTACGTTGACTTCAATGATGAAGTGAAGAAAGGTGACGCCCTGGCCCGGGTTGATCCGAGAACTTTCGATGCCGCAGTCCTGGGAGCGAAAGCTTCACTTTCAACAAGCCAAGCCCAGCTGGAGAATATTGAGGCCCAGCTTCGTCAGGCGGTTAACAACTATCAACGCGGCATGGCCGTACGCGAAAAGAATCGAGACTATCTTTCCGATCGAGAGATGGACCAGCTGACGTTTCAGGTCAAGTCGTTTCAGGCACAACGTCGCGTTGCGCGAGCTTCAATCGAACAAGCTCAGGCATCATTGCAAAACGCTCAGACCAATCTCGACTTTTGCGAAATCGTCGCTCCCGTCGATGGAATTGTCATCGATCGAAAGATTGATCCGGGGCAAACACTAGCCGCACAGTTCCAAACACCGGAGTTGTTTGTGGTCGCGCCCGACCTTCGAGACAAGGTTCATGTTTTTGCCTCGGTCGACGAGGCGGATATAGGCTTGATTCAAAAGGCTTTCCGCGAAAAGAGGCCCGTGAAGTTCACGGTTGACGCCCATCCGGACGACGAGTTTGAAGGCCAGATCGAGCAAATCCGAGTGAGCAGTGTCAAGACGAGCAACGTTGTGACCTATCCGGTTGTGATTGCAGTGGCGAATCCAGATTTGAAGTTATTGCCAGGCATGACAGCCTACATTGATTTCGAAGTCGATTCGGTTGGTGGTGCGGTGCTGATACCCAACGCTGCGCTGCGGTTTTTCCCGACCAACGTTGAATGGGTTTGTGAAGAGGACCGGAAACTGGTTGATGGTTCGAATTGGAAGAACTCGGGCGATGAAGGGGAGAAGAAGGGCGATGAAGGGGATGATGATCGGGATGAGGACGATAAAGATCAGGACAAGGATCAAAAGACGGGCGAAGATGAGAAGGGTCGGAAGACCCATGTATGGCGACTCGATGGAGAGAAGCTACGTGCCATTGAGGTTGTTGTTGGTTTGGGTGACAGCGAGCATACCGAATGTGTTCAAGGTGATCTGAAGAGTGGTGTCGAGCTTGTGACGGCAGTCAAGTGACGACGAAGCTAGAACCGCCGCCGATATCAAATGTGCCGGGTGTCGAATCCAGTCCTCTGGATCGATTGTCCGACGCCGGCAGTGCTAGGGCGCGATGGCTTCCCGTCGCTGTCGCCGTGTCGGCACTGCTTCTGTTCGGTGCACTGCTTGGTGGAACGCTACTGGTTTACGTGGCGATTGCTGTCGCTTTGGTCGTTTTGGCGAACTACTTGATCGCGAGACAATCGCTTGAAGAACTTGATGTAACGCGTGAACCGATACCTGGAACGGTGGCGATCGGTCAAACGATTCGGGTGAGGGTTTCGCTGCATCAAAGGTCTCGATGGGGCAATCTCTGGTTGCTGGTCGAGGACTTTCATCCAAGACAGATCATGGATCGTTTGATGCCTCCAATGAAGCTCTCGGGGGAACGGCTTGGGATTCTGCGTTTACCGGGTCGAGGTCGGCATGAACTTGAATACGAGATCCACTGTCATCGGCGAGGATATGTTCAGGTGGGGCCGATGGTGGTCGAATCCGGTGATGTGATGGGCTTGTTTCGTCGTTTTCGAGTTGCCACACCTCCGGTGTTCGTGACAGTTCTTCCATCGATCGTGGCGATGTCGCAGTACACCGTTGGTTCACGACGGCCCATCGGTGAGATCCGCATGCGTGAAAGTGTTATGGATGATCCGACGCGGCTGCGAGGCATTCGGCATTGGCAACCCGGTGATCCCATGCGTAGCGTTCACTGGGCTGCAACCGCGCGGACGGGGACGTTGCACAGCAAGATTTACGAACCCTCTTCGATGGTTGGCGCGACGATCTTGATCGATATGCATGTCGACACCAATCCCGATCGCCATGAGCCGGTACGGGGTGACTTGGCAGCCACGATGGCAACGGCCATTTGCAACGAGCTTTACCAATCGAATGATCCGTTCGGGTTGGTGACCAACGGGCGCGATGCGGCGGATCGAATGAGGCTCGAGGGTTATCGTGGTGATCACCGGACTCGAGAAGATGCCAAGAGGATGGCAAGCGAGCTCAATGCAAATGACCGGCTCCGTCCGGTTGTGTTGCGTCCGGATCGAGGAGCGGCACAATTCGAAAGAGTGCATCATACGCTCGCGCGATTGGAACGCACCGATGCGATGCACCTTGATGATCTGGTGGTGGAGTGCGAGGCGGAGCTGGCTGGTGAAACGACAGTCTTGGCGATCCTTCAGATGGCTAACGAGAGAAGCATCGCCGCGTTGATAGGGTTGGCTCGACGAGGAAGAGCCGTTGCAGTGATCCTAAACACACATTTGGCGGAAGACTTCGCCGACATGGCTGGTCCGCTCGTTGCAGAGAATATCCCAGTTTTTCATCTGCCTGATGCGGATGGGGTGCGCGACGTGTGTCGCAACGCGATCGGAAGGGTTTGATTTGATCTTGTATCTCGAGTCATCGTTTGATGACTCTGGGCGTCGATTAGCCGAAACGCCAGCGTCCGGTTGGGACCGTTAATGGGTGCCTGAGGGTGTCCAAAGTCAGTCCATTTCCTCATAACCTTCGGGGAGTTTGAGAGCCGGCCCTGGACCTTTACGATCGGTGTCGCTGGGCCATCGTCTTGAGTTCACATCGGTGAACACATGTTGATAGACAAGACGGTCTTCTTGCAGTTCTTGAATCAAGTAAACGCTCAGTCCGACGTCTTCATCATTGGGGTCGAATTCGTAGAGGATTTGACCTTCAGTTCGCCAAAGCGTCTGCATGGGTCGTCGAAAGTAGGTTTGCGCGACTTTGTCGATATCAATGAGCAAGATCTTGCAAGTGCCGTCGGCTTTGCGTTGGTAACGCCAGCTTGAAGCGTTATCCGCATCTTCAGAACGTCCGTGCCAAAATCCAACCAGCTTTTGGTCTTGGTTGTCTGGCTTGGGCTGTGTCTTGGCCTTCAGATAGACATTCTTTCCCTCGGGCGTCAGGTCATCTTGAAAATCCCGAACTTCGCTATCGAATTTCTTTAGAGTCGCTTCGTTGACGAATGGAATCGACTGCGTTTCCTGAGCTTGTAATCGCCCACTAAAAAGAAGGAGTGTGATCGCGATTGAAAGCCTGATGTGTCTTGCTTGCATACTTCTTTGATAGGGCCGAACGGAAAGATCATTCCAAAAGTCCTCGACGCGCCATCCCGGAGGTCTGGGCGACAATGTCGCCGATTTCTCCGAAATCGAGCATTCGTGTTACCACGATTTTAGGCTATCGTGACGAAATACATGAAAGCGAATAAAAATCCCTCCTCACCCGGCTTTGGGCGAGCCGCTGGTAACCGATCGACTCGCCGTGACAGTGACAGCGACCGAAGAGTCAAAAACGTTCCCACGATCCAGCCTCACCTATCGGTCGACGCCTATTTCGATGTGTTGGAAAATTGGTTGGATCTCGAAGCTGCTGCGGAACGCGAACGTCTGGCTTGGCGAAGGCAGATGCGCAACCAGAAAGATGTTGAGAAGACTGGTGAAACGATTGTCAAGCTTCGCATCTCTGACCATCGATCTGGTTTGGCTGGCAGAGTGCTTCTCGATCTGCAGAAAGATGATCACAGTCAGCTCCCAATGAACCGCCTGAAGGTCGGGTCACCCGTCGTACTCAGTGATGACGGCGATCCATCCGATAGCGGACTTGCTGGCGTGGTAAGTCGCCGGACTGCTCAGATGATTCAGGTTGCCGTCGAGACCTTCCCCGAGGGTTTGCGATTTCGCTTGGATCTTTCGCCTGATGAAACGACTCGTCGCCGCCAGCTTTCGGCGATGGCTAAGATGCGAACCGCCGTCGGTCGGCCGGCGCGGTTGCGCGATGTGATGATGGGAAATAAGGCTCCGAGGTTCTCACCGGTGAGCGGTTTCGAGTGGTTTGATGAGTTGAATCCACCGCAAGAGGATGCTGTCCAGTTCGCGGTATCGGCAGGCGACGTTGCCGTTATCCATGGTCCACCGGGCACAGGTAAGACAACCACGATCGCCGAAGTCATTTATCAACTGGTTCGAGAGGGTGAACGAGTGCTGGCTTGCGCGCCAAGCAACACGGCCGTTGATAATCTTCTTGAGAAGCTCGTTCGCGGTGTTCCTGATGTGGTTCGCTTGGGGCATCCCGCTCGTGTGTTGCATGCTTTGCGAGACTACACGCTCGACGAGCGCGTCATTCAGGATCGCTCGGCGGGTGTGATTCGTGAACTGCGTCGTGAACTCGATCAGGTGATGAGACAGATTGAGCGTCTGGCTGATCGCCATGATGGATACAAGAAACGCGGGCAGCTCCGAGGAGAGGCGGGGCAACTCCGTGGACAGATTCGATCGCTGGAGAAGGCCATCATTCGAGGTGTGATGGACTCGGCTGACGTGATTTGCACAACGACGACCGTCGACGACGACCTGCTAGGTGATCGGCACTTCGATACGGTTGTGATTGATGAAGCCTGCCAAGCCACTATGCCAGGGATTTGGCAGGCGGTCTTGCGAGGCAATCGTGTGATCTTTGCGGGCGATCATCAGCAATTGCCCCCCACAGTGCTTAGCGAACCGGCTGCGAAGGCAGGTATGATCGATTCGATGATGCACCGGCTAGTGGAGCATTACGATCGGGATGTGTTTCGTCGTCTTACCGTTCAGTATCGAATGAACGAAGACATCATGCGTTTCTCGTCGGACCATTTTTACGACGGCGAGCTCGAAGCAGACGTTTCGGTGAAGCATCGTTTGCTGGCGGATTTGGATGGTGTAGGCGACAGCGATCTGACTTCAAATGCCCTGTTGTTCATCGATACCGCTGGTGCGGATTATTTGGAGTCGATCGAGCCTGATGGTGAAAGCAAACTGAATTTGGGTGAGGCGAAGCTTGTCTTACTTCTGGTTAAAGAGCTTATGGAAGCCGGCATTGATCCTGCTGAGATTGCCATCATCGCCCCTTACGCGGCTCAGGTGAGAGTTTTGCGAAACCGTATTGATGCACCTGAGATTGAGATCGATACGGTGGATGGATTTCAGGGTCGCGAGAAAGAAGTGGTGATTTTATCGATGGTGCGAAGTAACGATCGAGGTGAGATTGGCTTCTTGGCGGATACACGTCGCACGAACGTGGCACTAACGCGAGCGAAACGAAAGTTGATCATGATCGGCGATAGCGCGACTTTGTCGACGAACTCTTTTTATGAATCCGTACTAAAGTACTTTGATGCTCAGGACGCTTATCGAAGTGTGTTTGAATGGGACGTCTGACGTCTTTTCGGTGCGTTGGGTTGAAACTAGACTGAATTTTGATTTGGGGCTGTAGCTCAGCTGGGAGAGCGTCGCGTTCGCAATGCGAAGGTCGGGAGTTCGAATCTCCTCAGCTCCATTAAGGCGTACTGTTGTAGTGGCACCCGATGGGTCGCTTAGGCTTCCCAGTTCGGCTCACTTTCGCGGGGCTGTTGCTCGATGAGCCGCAGGGGGAGGCGTATGACGCCTCGGGTTTCGGTTGTGGTGGCACCCGATGGGTCGCTTAGGCTCCCCAGTTCGGCTCACTTTCTCGAGGCTGTTGCGTGATGAGCCGGAGGGGGAGGCGTACGAAACCGCGGG
>JBCCKZ010000001.1:0-41996 GCA_039027135.1 Planctomycetota bacterium | reverse complement strand
TGACCTAACAGGTCTTACGCCGACACATCAGCAGATCACGCGATTCGAAGATGACGTCCGTGTTGATAAAGTTGAACGTTTGGTTGATCAGCTCTTGGCGTCGCCGGCATTCGCCGAACGTTTTGGTCGGCACTGGCTGGATGTAGCACGATACGCTGACACAATTGGATATGCCGTTGCGAATAAAAAGCGTGAGATCGAAGGGGCTTACCTGTACCGTGATTGGGTCTTAAACGCTTTTGCAAACGACATGCCTTATGACGAAATGGTAATGCATCAGGTCGCAGGCGATCGCACGGATCGAGACAACGAACATGGTAATCTCGATGCGATGGGCTTCCTGACCATTGGGCGACGGTTTCAAAACCGACTCGATACCACGGACGATCGGATTGACGTGATCACTCGAGGGCTGTTGGGGTTAACCGTCGCCTGTGCCCGATGCCACGATCACAAGTTTGACCCGATTCCAACCAAAGACTATTACTCGCTCTTTGGTGTTATCGAAAGTAGCCGGCATGACGAAGAGTCGGCAAGCCCACTAGCCATGGTTGATAAAGAGCAGGTTGCGGATCGACACGTATTGATTCGCGGCCAGCCTGGGCGACGAGGTGAGAAAGCGCCTCGGCAGTTTTTGACGGCATTGCGAAGCGACGATGAACCGCGATTTGCCGATGGTAGCGGTCGATACGAGTTGGCCCAGCGAATTGCGACGGCTGATAATCCACTCTTCGCACGGGTCATGGTTAACCGCGTTTGGATGTTCTTGATGGGACGCCCGCTGGTTGATTCTGCGAGTGACTTCGGTGTCCGAACCGAACCACCGGTTGTTCCTGAGTTGCTGGAGGATCTTTCGGTCGATTTTGCCGATGATTTCAGCATCAAGCGTTTGGTTCGGAGGTTGGTGCTCAGTCAAACATACCGCCGAGCCGCCGAGTGTTCTCCCGATGTCCTTCAACGCGATCCGGAGAATCGGTACTTCGCGCGAGGGAATCGAAAACGCATGGACTTTGAAACTTTGCGGGATTCGATGCTGGAGTCCTGCGGCCAGTTGGTTCATCGCTTTGGTGGACCGTCCGTCGATATTACTACTGATCAAGCCGGTAATCGACGAACGATTTATGCTCGGATCGATCGGCAGAATCTGCCTCCGATCTTTCGAACGTTTGACTTCCCTGACCCCAATACGCATTCGCCAGGTCGATATTACACGACCGTGCCTCAGCAGTCCCTGCACCTGTTGAATAGCCCTTTGATGGCCGGCATGGTTGGAAGGATGGAGAAGCGTTACCCACTACAAAGCGAAGATACAGCGTTACTAACCAGGGATCTATTTGTTCAGATCTTGGGTCGAGAGCCGGAGCCAACCGAATTGACATCCTGTATCGAGTTCTTGGAAATGCCATCGGTCGAAGTCAGTGATCAACTGGATCCGAGACAGCTCTGGAGGTACGGTCTTTCTCGGTTTGATGCGAAGGGGCCGCTGAAATATCCGCAATCCTTTGAGCCACTCTCCGTATTCAAAGATCAACGCTATCAGCCTGAGACTTCATTTCCTCTCAAGCCACCACTTGGATACGCATCGATTGGAAAAGAGTCCGCCCATCCCCCAAGTGATCCCCGGATCGGAGTCACCCGCCGATTTATCTCGCCTGGCCAAGGGACAATCACCATAAGTGGCCAATTGCGACACCGTGGTGAGCAAGGGGATGGGATTCGTTTTATGATTTGTGCTGGAAACGATCAAATCTACAAGCGAAACGGCAAAGGATTTAATAGTCCATTTGGACCCATTCAGGTGGAGGTAAAAGAGAACCAACCGATTGACTTCATTGCATTAAGCGGCGAAACATCGAATCACGATAGCTTCGTTTTGCACACTACGGTTCAGTTCCGACGGATCGCTTCAGACGAACATTCAAACATGCCCGCCGTGATTGAGAGTAGTTCGCTGAATCACTTCGCCGACCCCGAAACTCTAACGAACCCAGTCACCATTTCGAAGGTTGGACAGCTGATCCAGGTGCTTTTGGCAAGCAACGAATTCGCCTTCGTCGATTGAGAATAATGAACATGAACTCGATAAGTCGTCGCCGAATGCTCTCGAGCTGTGGCACTGGTATGGGAACGCTGGCACTGGCTGATTTATTGATGCGAAACGACGGTGTCTTTGCGTCAGAAGTGTCCGAGACTACCGGGGGCTCGAGTGTTGAAACGCCGGTTTTCCGGGGGCGAGTCGAGCCTCATTTCCCCGCCAAGGCGAAACGCGTTATTCACCTGTTCATGAACGGCGGTCCATCGCATGTTGACACCTTCGATCCGAAGGCCGCCCTGGCAGATTTGCACGGTAAGTCTGCACCGACCCCTAACTTGAAAACCGAGCGTCCCACTGGCGCGGTGATGCAGTCACCATTCAAGTTTGAACGGTACGGCGAATCAGGGTTGGAAGTTAGTGAGCTGTTTAGCCAAACGGCTGCTTTCGCTGATGATATGTGCGTCATCAGGAGCATGCACGCAGATGTTCCCAATCATGAGCCCTCGTTGATGCTCATGAACACGGGCGAATCAAGATTGGTGCGTCCTTCGATGGGTTCTTGGCTTAGTTATGGTTTGGGTAGTGAGAACGAGAATCTTCCGACGTTCATCACGATGTGCCCAGGTGGTTACCCCATCAAGGAATCACAGAATTGGCAGAGTGCCTTTTTACCTGGCGAGTATCAGGCAACCTACATTGATTCGGCTGGCACAAGAGTTGATCAACTGATTGAGAACATTCGCTCGTCCACCATTTCACGACATGATCAGCGTCAGCAATTGGATCTCTTGGCTAAGTTCAACGAGAGTCACGCTGGCAGTCGAAGTGATGCTCGTCTTGATTCTCGGATTGAATCTTTTGAGCTCGCCTATCGGATGCAGTTTGAAGCTACCGATGCACTGAACTTGGCTGATGAACCGGATGCAGTTCGCGATTCTTATGGTCGCAACGAGTTTGGTCGACAAACATTGCTTGCGAGACGTCTGGTGGAGCGTGGTGTTCGCTTCGTTCAACTGTATACGGGCGCGGGCCAGCCCTGGGACAACCATGACAATCTCGAGGACCGGCACCGAGATCTTGCCAAGCGTGTCGACAGAGCGGTCGCGGCCTTATTGGGTGACCTCAAGCGAATGGGGCTCCTGGATGAGACGCTAGTGCTTTGGGGTGGTGAGTTCGGTCGCACACCCGTGGTTGAGATGCCAAAAAAAGGAGCCAATCAAGGAAAGATGAATGGCCGCGACCACAACCATTACGGTTTTTCAGTCTGGATGGCGGGTGGTGGTGTTCGTGGGGGAACAGTTTATGGGGCGACCGATGAGTTAGGTTTTGCGGCGGTCGAGAACCGAGTCCATGTGCACGACCTGCATGCAACGATCCTGCGTCTTTTGGGCTACGACCACAAGCGTCTCACCTATCGCTATGCTGGACGAGACTTTCGCTTGACGGACGTTCACGGTCGCATCGTAAATGACATCATCGCCTGAGCAAGAACCTCAGTTTCACGGTATTGAGGTTCAAAAGTTTGCAGATCCTCGGGAGACGGCATATGCGGTTGCGTCAAAGATTGAATCTTTGATTCGAAAGCGTCGCGACGCCGGTGTTGGATGTGTTCTCGGCTTGGCGACTGGTTCGACGCCCATCCCCGTCTATGCCGAGCTAGTAAGAAGGCATCGCGAAGATGGGCTTTCATTTGCGAATGTGACGACCTTCAACCTGGATGAGTATCATCCCATGGATGAGGCTAATCGACATAGCTACCACGCCTTCATGCGTCGACACCTATTTGACCACGTCGATATTGAGCGAAGCAACACTCATTTGCCCAGCGGTTCGGTCTCTCGCCAAGAGGTGCAGGAACACTGTTCCGAGTACGAATCTTTAATCAAAGAATCTGGCGGAATTGATATGCAGCTTTTGGGAATCGGACGTACGGGTCATATCGGTTTTAATGAACCAGGTTCGACACCTGAGAGCCGAACTCGACTGGTTGAGTTAGTGGAGATCACTCGGAACGATGCGGCTGATTCGTTCGGTGGTATTGATAAAGTACCCAAGTATGCCATCACGATGGGCATCAGCACGATACTTGATGCCAAGGAGATCGTGTTGATGGGTATAGGCCAAGGCAAACGCGACATCATTCGACGAACACTCGTAAGTGGTCCCCCATCTTCGGACGTACCCGCCACGTTTCTTCGCGGTCATTCCGCGACTTCTTTTTATCTCGATAAAGCCGCTGTCTAAATTTCACATTTACTAGCGTGACTTAGACGCCTGGGCAAAGTTTGCGTCGTATGTTTGCCCGGGTCAGTCTGTCTTCATGAAAGTCAGCATCGAAATAGCATCGGTGCGACCGGCATGATCGGAATGACCTGATGTGGCTCACCTCGGTTCAAGGACCTCGAGAGCCGCTATGCACGGAATCATCGGAACTTTCGATCGAGGGGAAATTCAATGCCGCCAGTCACCACCGCCGCTCAAAAGCAAAATCAATTTGAAGACGTAAAGCGTCGTATTCACGGGAAGCTTGTTGACAAGCTCGACCTTTCCCGCGTTGGTGACCTCAAAGGCGAAACACTTCGCCGCGAGATCCGCATGGTGGTTGAACACCTGTGCGATGCCGAAGAAGCACTGCTAAACCGCCAAGAGCGAGATCGTCTAGTCGACGAAGTGATTGACGAGGTCCTCGGTCTAGGGCCGCTTGAGCTCATTCTGAAAGACACGGCTGTCAGCGATATTTTGATCAACGGTCCGAAGAACATCTACGTCGAGAAAGGCGGTCAGATGCAGAAGTCAGAGGTCGAGTTTCGCGACAATAAACACCTACTTCAAATCATTGACCGGATCGTTTCGAAAGTGGGTCGTCGAGTCGACGAGACTTCGCCCATGGTTGATGCTCGATTGGAAGATGGTTCGCGTGTGAACGCGATCATTCCTCCGCTTGCACTTGATGGTGCCGCGGTATCGATTCGACGATTCGGTAGCAACCCGCTGAAACTCGAGAATCTACTCGGATACAAGGCTTTCACTCCCGAGATGGTGATGTTGCTTGAGGGTTGTATCAAAGCTCGTCTCAATTGCATCATCGCCGGTGGTACGGGTTCCGGTAAAACGACTCTCCTTAACACGCTTTCCTCCTTCATCGGACACGATGATCGGATCGTGACGATTGAAGACGCGGCCGAATTGCAACTTCAGCAGGATCACATCGTTCGTTTGGAAACGAGACCTCCCAACATCGAAGGCAATGGTGCCGTCACCGCGACGGATCTTGTGAAAAACGCACTGCGGATGCGGCCAGAGCGAATCATCATCGGTGAGTGTCGTGGCGGTGAGACACTCGACATGCTCCAAGCCATGAACACGGGTCACGATGGATCAATGACCACCATTCACGCCAATACTCCACGTGACGCAATTGCCCGTTTGGAAACCCTTGTGATGATGAGCGGTTTTGAATTACCGGTCAAAGCAATTCGCCAACAAGTCGCTGGTGCGGTGGATGTGCTGATTCAGGCTAACCGATTGCAGGGTGGGCCTCGACGTGTCACCGCGATCACTGAGGTGGTTGGTATGGAACAAGACACGATCGTTCTTCAAGACATCTATCGGTTCAATCAAATCGGCGTTGGACCAGACGGAAAGGCTTATGGGCATTTTGAATGCACCGGAGTCCGCCCGTCGTTCATGCACAAATTAGAGGCGGCCGGCGTTCGGTTGCCATCCAGTGCATTCCGCGAACGCGTGATGATGGAAGCTTAATATGAGTGTGGTTGCAATCGCCATTGGCTTTGGTGTCTTCGTAGCGGCGGCAGCGGGTTTTGCTGCGGTCACTTTGATGCCGGGTCCACAACAATCCGCGACTGAGGATCGGTTGGCCATGATGGCCAATCGCCGTCGAGGTCGGGGCGAACCTGACGATGAGGCCAGCAGCCAGTCTCTCATGCTGCTGGGTGCCGAAGTCGATAAGCTGCCGTTCGCGGATCTTTTGGATTCTGTTCCGGGATTCAAGGACTTCATGGAGCAGGCGGGTCTGAAGATTCATCCAGCGAAAGTCTTGTTCGTATGCCTGGTACTCTTTGGGCTTGGCTTTATTGCGTGCGTCGCGACTCCCGTGCCCGTCGCCCTAGGGCCTGTACTTGGCGGAATGCTCGCGGTGCTCCCGATTGGCTACATCTTCATGAAACGCCGCAAGCGTTTGAAGAAGTTCGGCAATCAAATGCCCGAAGCTTTGGAGTTGCTTTCGCGTTCACTTCGTGCTGGACACTCTCTCAATGCCGGATTCGGACTCGTGGGAAGCGAGATGGAAGATCCCTTGGGACCCGAATTCCAGAGGGCCTTCGAAGAGCAGAATTTGGGTATTCCGCTTGACGAAGCGATTGAGGAGATGGCTAATCGCATCCCCAATATGGATGTTCGATTCTTTGCGACCGCTGTCGCACTTCAAAGACAAACGGGTGGTGATCTTGCCGAGATCTTGGACAAGATAGGACGTTTGGTACGCGAGCGTTTGACCATTCAAGGTCAGATCCAGGCATTAACTGGAGAAGGTCGTATGTCAGGGGCCGTGCTTCTTGGGATGCCGCCAGCGTTGTTCTTGATGATGCTGAAGATGAACTTTGAGTACATCTCTTTGCTCTTCACTGATCCGCTGGGTCACTTGTTCATGGGGATAGGCATCTTCACACAAGCTCTTGGTGCGATCGTCATCAAGAAAATTATCACGATCAAAGTCTGATCCAAACCAGTTTCTTCCTAACAAACATTCACCTACTCGCAAGCTCGTAATCATGGCTATCCTTGCTACAACGACATTGCTCTTCGGATCGCTGGTGGTAACCGGTATCTCGGTCGTGATCTTTATCGCCGTGACCGGTGCGGCTTGGTTTGTTATTGGGCGTGCGAGCGAAGAAGACGCCGCGGTTACCGAGGCGCGACTGGATCGTTTGCGTCGTGATCCTCGGAAGGGTGGCCACGATGAGTCAGCCGGCAATAGCCGCCAAGCTAAGCGTGATGCGCTCGCTTCGCAGCTTGAGAAGGTGACTCAGCCGCTTGAGAAAACCGTTACCGGTAGCGAGCAAGAAATGAGTAAGCTTCGAGAGAAGTTGCTCACGGCCGGTTTCCGAAGAGAACGATCTCCCATCGTGTTCCGCGGACTTCAACTTATTATCGCTGGAGTTTTTCTCGCAATCGGCGGTGTCTTTGGCTTGATGATGGATGGGTTTTCCCAAGGCCTTATCATGAAGGCTGCGATGGGACTGGCACTGGGCTATTTCGGACCGACCATGGTCCTAGGAATGATGGCGAAGAAACGCATGGAAAAGGTCTTCTTAGGTCTACCCGATGCTTTGGACTTGATGGTGGTTTGCGTGGAAGCGGGGCTTGGTATTGACCAAGCGCTTCGAAAGGTCGCCGACGAAATGAGCAAGAGCCATAAGGAAATCGGCGAGGAATTTGCAATCGCTAACCAACAACTGCAGTTCGGACGCACACGAGCTGAGGTCTTGCAGGCTCTCGGTTTCCGGAGCGGTGTGGATGATCTTAAGCAGCTCGCTTCGATCCTCATTCAGGCAGATAAGTTCGGCTCGTCAGTCGCGCAGGCTCTTCGAGTGCAGTCCGACTCCATGCGGACACGTCGTCGTCAGATTGCTGAGGAGAAAGCGGCAAAGACTGCCGTGAAGATGATCTTCCCTCTCGTGGTTTTCATCTTTCCTGGAATTTTCGTCGTTCTGGTGGGGCCCGCCGCGATCAGCATGTATCGCAAGATGCTTTCTGTTCCCACGAACTAGCAACAAGTTTGTTCAAACTTGAAGGCTAGAGGCTTTCCAGCACGTGACGTGCCGCAACTTGGATGTTGTGCTTTTCGAGAACGGCTCTGCGGCCAGTTTCTGCAAGATCTCGCTTGAGACCCGGATCATTCTTTAACCGGGTCAGAGTTTGTCGTAGTGCTGCATCATCGCCACTTCGATATAGCAATCCACCTCCAGTCGACTGGATCAGTTCGGGAAATGCTCCATGATCAGGTAATACGACCGGCGTTCCCGAGGCCATTGACTCGAGTGCGAAGAGTCCTTTGGGATCTTGGTAGTCGGTTGGCACGCACAGGGCGTCTAGGCGATTCAAGAACCGGACTTTTTCATTGAGATCAATCGATCCGTAATGGGTCATTCGATGCGATAACCCGGCTGCCGAAATCTTATCAAGTTGCTCATCGAGGTAGTCCTGGTGATCTTTGCCGAGCCAGCCTGCAACGTGGAGTTGCAAGTCATCATGCTCATCTTCATTGCCCATGTGGCAAAATGCATCGACAAGATGATGCAAGCCTTTTTCCGGTGCGATGCGAGCCAGGAAGCCAAGATCAAATGACGTCGGCGATTCATCAGAGGTCGCCGGTGGATTTGAATAGGCGCCGATGTCAATCGTCAGCGGTAGGGTCTCAATTGAAGATCCTTTGATTGCGAGACGGTCAGCCATGGAGTCTGCGTAGAACCGGCTATTCGACCATGTGTGATCAAAGCGAGATACAAGATTATGCCCGAGGTCGAGAACTTGTTGGCGATAGGGCTCCGGAAGGTACTCAATGAAGATATCGTCTCCCTGTAGGATTAACGCTGAACGAACGTCAGGCAATGCATCTTGAATGGCCGGTAAAGATCCGGCGATGAGCAAATTACTGTAAAGCACCGCATCAGGCTTGATCTCATCACGAAGCCATCGAATCAAACGTCGCACTTCGTCGGCTTGTCTACCATCAGTTCCTCGCATCATTGAGACCGTTAGCTCACCCAACGCTTTCGGTGAAGTCTTGTGATCTCCAGCGGTGATGCGTCGGAGTAATCTCGGGGAATCGAGCCATCGTCTGGCAAACCGCGGAAGGCTACTTAGCCAAGGCATCTTCTGCAGCGCATAAATATGAATGCCGCCAAAAAATACATTGTCGCTTGCGATACTGGTTTCATCTGAGCGGATGGGAGTGTACAGCGGTTGCAAAAGGCATTCGTGTCCTTCAGCAATGATTGCCTTTGCCAGGGCGTTGTCGTGCATGCACGATCCGCAATACATACCGGCTGCACCAGCGGTAAAGAAGACAAATCGGCGAGTCAAACTTCGCATGCCTTGTATAGCGTCTTGGTCTGACGAAACCCGAGGCGTTCGTAGAATCTAATCGCCGCAATGTTTTCGCGTGTGACCTCTAGCTGTAAGCCACGCAAACCAGAAGAGGCGGCTCCGCGAGCCGCAAGACGAATGAGTATTTCGCCAAGGCGTCGGTTTCGATGCTCGGGAACGACTCCAACGTTTTGAATGGATGCCCACTGGTCGGTCTCAATCGCTTGAATGGTCGCGACAGGTTGGTGGTGACCGGTTGATGGGTCTCGGTAGCGACCCAGCCAAGTCGACTCCGGCAGAAAATTTCCACGTCCGGCAATCTCTCGCATGAGCCGAAGACAACCATCCAACTTTCCCAGGCAAGCAAACACGTGGCAGTCAAGTTCGCTTCGAAAGCTTTCGTACTTCGCCGTCGCGTGTTCCTTCAAGATACCTCGACTGAATGGAACCATTTCGTAGCCAGCGGGCAGAGGCACCTCGTCACTTAGCAATGTCTCCAATCGATCTGGATCAAACGCTAACTCCATTTGGAAGCGTTTGAAGTAGGTCATGACCATGAGGACGGCCCAGAATCGGATTGTTGCGACGACACAAAGACACTCTTAGAGACCTTCAAAAAGCCTCCCGTAGAGAATACCACAACCAGTCCGAAAACGACCAACATGTCGGACTTGATCCGTCAAATCAAGCAATTGCCCGCGTAAAACTTTGGCTGTTCGCTGCAGACGCTGGCCTAAGAATTGCGAAACTGAACTGGCAGCTTTGGATCCTTACTCGTTTGCCGGCCGGCCACGCCGTGTAACTCACTCTGGAATTTGATCTAGAGCAATGGACGTGGTGGAGGAGGAGGCGTTGGTGAAGGACTCGGCGGTGTTGGAGGAGGCGTTGGTGCTGGTGTCGATCCGCCATCATCATCGTCGTCATCGCTACCATCATCATCATCGTCGTCATCATCATCGCCAGTCGAAGGAGGTGTCGGCGCGGGTGGCGGTGGTGGTGGCGGAGGAGGAGGAGGGGGAGTTGGTAGGACCTGCGCCATTTTCTGGGGAGGACGTTCCGTCATCATCTTTGCCATGCCTGCAACATTGCCCGAAAAGTAGTCGGGGATGATGTAGCTGTTTTCAGGTACTGGAATGGTCACGGTCGCTTGCAAATGGCCGCTCGATTCGACCAGAACCGTGGGATCGATCTGGATTGATGCGTTTTGAATTCCCATTAGGGCGAGATGAGCTTCCGCAGCATCAATGGCATCTTGAGTGTCGGCACCGGGAACGATCGCCCGTCGTGTCGCTAAGTAGGCGGCATGTTCGGCTGATTGCCGCAGCATTGAGGTCCGGTAAAATTCAAGAGCCGCAAACAGGAAGAACACAAGCACGGTAGCTGCGACGGCAAACTCGACGGCTGCTGCCCCGTTTCGTTTAGGTTTCATAACAAGATTCATGCGGTTTGGCTTATCTAGTTGGTAAGCAGTGTGGGTATTCGACGCGCGACTTCCCGAAAGGCTTCACGCAAAGCTGCGCCACTGTCAGCGTGGATGTGCACGGCTCCATGATCTCGAACGATGGTCTGCATCAATGCAGTGTCAGCTTCGTTGCTAAAAGTGATTAGGTAAAGCATGACACCTTGATCCGCGATGTTCCCCGCTTTCCATTTTGGGGACCCGCCTAGGTTGTAAACGCCATCAGTCATCAAAACCAAAACTTGTTGAGCATGGTCGCGTGACAAGCTTGGGTTGGTCAGTGCTGCTGCACCTTCAACCAATCCTTGTGTGATGTTCGTCGCACCGGATGCGTATGAAGTTGAGATCAGATCAAGCTGGTTCGTAATTTGATCGAACTGAGTCGTTAGTTGGACAGGTGTCGTTGCCGCGTCTGAGTAGGTTGTAAGCGAAACCTGCTCTTCATTGCCGTTGCTTTGCAGTTCATCCAGGAACACTCTCGTTGCGGCGACTAGGTCAAGCCAACGTGCATCCCTTGGTACGGGATCTCCAAACTCCCAATCTGCCGGAGCCGCCGCGGGGGCGGGTGGATAAGCGGCAATCTCGTTGGCGGCATATGCCATCGATCCACTGCGATCGATCACCAGTGAAATATCAACAACCCCCTGGGTTACCGTGGCCGTTTTCTGGGGTCGAATTCGGTAAGAGTTGCCAAGGAACGGAAACAACGGAGCGAATCCACCGTTGGAACTAGCCATGAAAGATTTCGCAGTCATTCGCACGGAATTCGCGACTGTGGCGTCGCCGGTCGGTGCAAAAGAATACTCATCACCTACGCTGGCACGGGTCGCAACACCAAGTTCCAAGTCGCCGTTCGAGAATGTGATGACCTGATCACCAACGGGGTTCTGGGCGGAGGCTGCATTGGCTGCGTTCAAAGCCTCGCTGCGGCTCTTTGTTGTGGCAAGAGCCCGGCTGGCTGCATGTGCTGAGGCGTCGGTAGCGATTTGTACTTGAGTACTACAAAGCTCAATGTAAACCAGGTTGATCGCCAATGCCGCGAGACTGAGCAGTACAGGCAGTAGAATCACGATCATTGCCATCATCGCGCCGCGTCGTCGATCGCAAACGCCGGAGATTTCTTTCGAGAGATTCATCAGTCTATTCCTTACTTAGTGAGGCGTCGCCAGAAAGAAGTCTGCCCATGTAAAACCACCCACCGATGACTGAGTTGGTATTACAGGGAGCTTCAATGCTGACTCGAAGGAACTCGCCTTGTTGCAAGCTGGCGGGGTCAGACGGATTCAACGTGATCACGTAGTCGTTGACCGATTGGGCATCAAGCAGCGTCTCGCACTGGTATCGTACGTTCGCGGCAGTTGCATCTGGGACGCATCCGACTCGAGACCCTTCATAGGCAGCTGTCTCAAGTTTCTGCTGAAGATACAGCATCGAACAGGCTTCCACGGTCCCAAGTGTGATCAAAACAAGCAGTGGGAGACAAATGGCTAGTTCGGTGACGGCCGTGCCTCGTGGCGTTGAGTTCAAATTAAGTTGTTTGCGATGGTACATCGGTCTAACAATGGCCTCGGAATGGTACATCATTCGAAACCTAGGTCATCGATGCTGGCGAACCGTAGTCGATGCCTGAAGTGCTTGTCGCCGATTCCTCTTGGGGACCGATCTAAACAGATGAGGCGTGTTTATCGATTGAATCGATTTTGCCAGCGACGAACGGCGTTGGCGTCGTGACTAGTTGGCCAGTCGTGAGGCAAACGCGGCTGCCAGGTCGGCGACGTATTCAATGTCCGTCTGACTTGAAAGCAGGTGATCGGCACCGTGCAAGATGATGGTTGAAGCATCGGCTCCTATCGAATCGGCAATCGTTTTCATATGCCCGAAAGGCACTGTCTCATCACGGGGCGAGTGCATTAGCAGAGCCGGAATATCCAGACTTGGTAGAAGTTGAACCAAGTCGTGACTTCGAAAGTCATCAATCATCTCGCCGGTGATCATCCAATCCCGCCCACCAATAGACACCTCGCCCAGCCGATCGCCTAAATCGATGGCGGGGTTCATTTGAATCAGAAGCTCAGCGAGGTGCACGGTGTCGCTTGGTGCCGCTAATGTCATGACACCCCTCAACCCGAGGGATCGAGAATCAGTCGCGGCTATTGCTAGTGACGCTGCACCTCCGAAGCTGTGTCCCAAGAGTGCCGTGACAGGACCGATTGATTGATTGGCAAAATCAATCGCCGACCTGAGATCTTCGATGTTCGAAGAAAAATGAGTCGAGCTAAAGTCTCCTTCGCTGCCTCCCAGACCCGTCATGTCATAACGCAGGACTGTTGTACCCGCTTCGGCCATTCGACGACTGATCCGAACAATCGCCTTGAGATCTTTACTGCAGGTAAAGCAGTGCGAAAACACGACGATTGGTGTCGGTGCTTCGTCCGATATGCTCGCATGGTCAACGATGCCAGCAAGATTGAGTCCTCGCGGATTCTTAAACTGGACGCGACTTGAGGTGCGGGGCACGACTTAACTTTTCAAAGCGTTCGTTGAATGACGGTTGTCAAACGCCGTTTTGGCCTGTCGTGATGCGTCCCGCCTTGAAAGCCTCCGCCATCGCACGCGGGACTTCAGCCTCGGCCAACACCAATGTCGAACGGTTCTCTGTCACACGAGCTTTCATCTGTTGCTCTTCGGCAATGGCCTCACTTCGGCGACGTTCAGCTGCTGCTTGTGCTACTCGAGTGTCCGCTTCCGCTTGGTCGTTCTGAAGGCGTGCACCAATATTTTCGCCGACATCGATGTCCGCGATGTCGATCGACACAATCTCAAATGCCGTTTGCGCATCAAGGCCTCGCGAGAGAACCTTGCGAGTGATCATGTCTGGATTCTCCAAAACATCGAAGTGGGTGTCGGCTGAACCAATTGAACTAATGATGGCTTCACCGACCCGTGCAATGATTGTGTCTTCAGTCGCACCGCCGATAAGTTGTTGGATGTTCGTGCGAACGGTAACTCGGGCTCTTACACGCAACTCGATACCGTTCTTGGTGATCGCACTGAGTGTGGTCTTTCCACTGCGTCCGGGATCGGGGCAATCGATCACCTTGGGATAGACGCTTGTCTGCACGGCGTCGAGAACATCACGACCGGCGAGGTCGATCGCGGCCGCCTGATCAAAGTCGAGTGGAATCTGAGCTCGGTGAGCTGCGATGATTGCGTGGATCACATTCATCACATTGCCGCCGGCCAAGTAGTGCGTTTCCAAACGATTGGTACTAATTCCGTGCGTCCGATCAATGGAAAGATCCGCTTGGGCTGCCATCACCTTGGCTTGCACGATCACGTTCGGGTTGACCTTGGTTAGGTGCATCCGAACGAGGTTCAAGAATGGTACATCCGCGCCCGACATGAGTGCCTGAAACCACAGCTTGATGTAGCGAACAAAAAGGGCCCCAATAACCAGCACAAAGACGAATAGCACCAGGGTCACGGTGCCAACAATTACGGTCCAGGGTTGCATGAATTGGCTCGCGGGCGATCATCGAGTGAGTATGAAATAGACCCTCATGATATCGGAAAATGAATGGAATGGGCTATGCCGGACTCAATCCTGCATCTGCCATCATGAGCTGAAGGTCCTGCCAGGCGGCTTTTTTTGCATCTGGATTACGTAGCAGGTAGGCGGGGTGGTAGGTCACCAGAACTTTGCTTGAGTAATACGAATGCAGTTTTCCTCGCAAGCGTCCCACCGAAAGCGTGCTCGAGAGAAGCTCCTTGGCCGAGACGGCACCGAGACAAACCACGTATTCAGGTCGAAGAATCGATAGTTGTTGCTGGTAGTATCCGCGGCAACTCGACAATTCGCCCGGCTCTGGGTTGCGATTTCCGGGTGGTCGGCATTTGATCGTGTTGAGAATGAAGCAATCTTCACGATCAATATTGCAGGCGGAAATCATCTTCGTCAGGAGCTGGCCGGCGCGACCAACAAACGGGCGGCCGCTGCGATCCTCGTCGGCTCCCGGAGCTTCTCCGAGGAATACAAATCGGGGGGTGATGCTTCCCTCACCAAAGACGGTTCGATTTCGAGTCGCCGCGAGGGTGTCGCATTTCGTGCATTCGTCAACCTCGTCAGCGAGTTTGTTGAGGAGGGTCTCTCGCTCAGCTGCCGATAGGTTGGTTCCCGGGTACTCACCTTCCGCTGCATGGAAAGCATCGACGGTCGTGAGGCGTCCACCCGTCCGTTGGGAGGATGGTTGAGCCAAGGATGAAGACGGCGCGGTGCCAAGCAATGTCTTGCTTTTGTTGCTAACCGACTCGGTTCGTGTCGCGGTCGAAGGACTAGGTCCGGTGGTTTTCGCCACGACATCGGAGGCGGCGGCCAGCGGTTCTTCTTGGCTAACCCAGACTCCAGTCAGACGCTCCACGTTCCTGGGATCGTGTATCGGAAGCATCTCTAGACCAAGTCGCTTCAGGTGATCCACCATAGCCGCCGCCGAGCGGCGAATCTCTTCCCGGGCGAGTGCAGCTGATGCGTTGTTAGGTTCTCTAGACGTCATTCGCCGATTGTATACCTACTCGCCAATACCTCGCAGAGGTCATCGGTTATCAATCAGTGGGAAGCATCTCCAATAGTTCGCTGAGCGTATTCGCATCGACAGGT
Source organism: Planctomycetota bacterium (assembly GCA_039027135.1). GTDB lineage: Bacteria > Planctomycetota > Planctomycetia > Pirellulales > Pirellulaceae > Rubripirellula. Next base: position 26,741 of record JBCCKZ010000001.1, on the reverse strand, counting down.
TTTTTGTCATGCCGCCACCGAACGATGCGTGGAAAACGTGTCGCAATACCGCTCTTGTGCCGGCTGCTACGTTGTAATCCCTCAAATGCAAGTTCCATCACCAGCTCGGGCGTCACTGCGCGAACGGGGCCAAACGTATCGTTCGTATTTTGGCGTATAAAGCGATCGACCTTTCGGATCTCGGCATCATCCAAGCCTGAGTAGGCCCTAGCAAAGGGAACGAGTTTCTCATTGTCCCAAACGGCAAAGGTGTAATCGGTAAACAAGCCCGAGCGTTTGCCGTGACCTTTTTGCGCGTAGATCAATACCGCATCAACCGTATAGGGTTCGATCTTCCATTTCCACCAGTTGCCTCTGACACGTCCGACATCGTAGACACCATTGAGCCGTTTAAGCATCAGCCCTTCAGCGTGTCGCTCTCGGCTGGTTTGGCGAAGGCTTGCTAGTTGAGTCCAGCTCTTATTGATGATCCATTCAGTGGCCCGCAGGTGTGGATGGTCTATCTGATCCAAAAGTTCTTCTAGACGCTTCCTGCGTGTTTCCAGTGGTTGGCTGCGCAAGTCTTCACCGCCAAGTTCCAGCAGATCAAAGGTGTGGAAGATTACAGGAACCTCTTTGAGTAATTTCTTGCCGACTGTTTTCCTTCCAATTCGTCGTTGCAATTGACCAAACGGCAAAACGGTTCCGTCTTGCAACGACGCGAGGATCTCACCATCGATGACCGTGCCATCAGGTAATGTCTGGGCCGCGTCTTCAATTTCGGGCCAACGATTCTCCATCAAATCTTCGCCACGTGACCAAATGAATGTTTCACCCTGTCGACGAATGACTTGCCCACGAATGCCATCCCATTTCCATTCGGCGGCATACTCTTCAACGGACCCCAGATCAGCCGGGTCACCGTCAATGTCCAGTGGGTGGGCCAAACAGAACGGATAGGGTTGGCTGATCAGAGTGTCCCCGTCATCCGGGTGCACCAACGATTCATAGAACGACTCACTGGGCTGCCAATCACCCATTAGTCGATGGGCAATCACGTCGGGGGATAGGTTGCAATGCTTGGCTAACGCGCGAGTCACCAACCTTTTGCTGACCCCCACCCGAAAAGCTCCCGTTACTAACTTCATGATGACCAGACGCATGCCAGGCGGTGTTTCAGACCAAATGGCTTTGACCGCATCGATTTGCTCATCCTCGCCCATCGAGGCAATCGGCTTGAGTCGCTCTTCAACCCACCAGTGCAGCGATTGGTCGCTGGTTGAGTTTCCGGGCGGAACTGCCAACGATAGTGTCTCCGCCAGATCGCCCACCACGTGGTAGCATTCATCAAGTAGCCAGTCGGGAATGCCGGCCTGCTCCGCGGCAATTGCGCGAAGTAATCGTGATGGCAATTGCCGCCTCAGTTTGGCCCCCGAAAGAAAATGAACTGCCCAAGCGATGTCCTTGGGCTCAGCGGTGGAGAAATATTCCACCATCGCTTCAATCTTCTCGTTCGTTTTCGTTGTTGAGTCGAGGCGACGATACAGCTCGGAGAATTGCTTCACAGATCCTCCATCGCATCAAGTCGTTCTTCGCTATCCTCTTCCGTTCGCATTGCAGAATCAACTGGCGCTGCTGGTCTTCCAGTCTCATTCAGATAGCGAGCCACCGCTGCGGTATAGCCGTGGGTAACCCAAACCATTGCAGGATCTGACTCATCGATGGCCTTCAGCAATGATGGCCAATCGACATGATCGCTAAGCACGAATCCTCGATCGACAGATCGACGGCGACGCGAACCACGCACCATCATCCAACCGCTAACCATCGCAGTGCTTGCCTTACCGAATCGACGTATCCAAGACGTTCCATGAGCAGAGGGAACGGCAACGACTATGGATCCGGCAAAGTCATGTTTGTTTGGCAACGTTGCGACATAGGTCGTTTCGGGCATGGCAACACCACTTCGCCGATAAGCATCGACACCTTTCTCAACCGCCCCATGTGTGTAGATGGGGCCTATGCTCGGGTCTAGTCCGGCGAGAATTCGTTGAGACTTTCCGACGGCGTATCCGTAAATGATGGAACACTTCCCCGCATCTCGATTGGCTCGCCACCAATGGTTGATCTCGTTATAGATTTCAATCTGTGGCTTCCAACGATAAATCGGTAAACCAAAGGTTGATTCGGTGACGAGTAGATGGCATGGGATAGGTTGCCAAGATTCGCAAGTTGGGTCATCGCCCAACTTATAATCACCGGTGACTACCACCACACGTCCAGCGTGCTCAAGCCTTATTTGAGCGCTTCCCAAAATATGCCCGGCAGGGTGAAAAGAAATATTCACTCCGCGGATTTTCGTGGTCTCGCCATAGCCGGCGAATGTGAATTCAGCGTCAGCGTTGACTCGCATTCTCAGCAAGTGCTCACTCGGCGATGCTGCCAAATATCGCTTGCACCCCCAATGTGCGTGGTCCGTGTGGGCGTGGGAAACGACGGCGCGATCAACACCGGTGTGTGGGTCGATGAAAAAGTCACCTGCTTCGCAATAGAAACCCTTCTCGGTCCAGCGAATCAAGTCGTCCATCTCGTTGGTTTGTACCATGGGGCACGATAGATGTCCGGCGACTTCTTCAGCCGCTTTTTGTATTGGTCGAAGTCCGGATTGGCAAAATGACCTCATGAGTCACCGCATCGGAATCGACTTCCAGATCGCGGTTATACCGATAGCCTTTGACATCGACACTGATGTTTTGAACGCCTCGGAAAACACGGTCTTTCCAAATGCCATTGGCATCTGTTTGGCCTTCGAGGTTTGTCCACCATTTGCCCAGAACCAGGTCTTCATAGGCTTCCGATACGAGTGTGGTTTGCCATTCTTTGGTGAACGCGTGCCCACGCGGTTTCCACATTTCGCCTTCCCAAAAACCCCAGCGAACGACGCCTACGACTGAGGGATGCGAGAAACAAGCGGTGTAGAAGTCTCGCATGTAGAGAGCCTGGGCTCGCTTGTCATCGGTATCGATATCGAATTCTGTTATCTGAATCTTCTTGCCATATCTGGCGAAGCGATTCAGCGTTTCGATAAGTTTTTCCGGTGGTGTGAGTTGTGAACCGAAGTGCCCCTGCATCCCGAGACCGTCGATTGGTGCTCCCGCCGCCAGAAGTTGTTCGATGTGTTCCTCGTACTTGGCTTGTTCGGTCTCCGTTTTTCCTCCATTGGAAAGGATGAATGTCTCGTTGATATAAAGATCACCCGAAGGTAAACGCTCGCGGGCAGCTTTGAACCAGTCGGCTGCGACTTGAACGCCACCGATTTCATCCATGAAAGCTTCATTCATTCTGAGCTCGTTGGTCACATCCCATTCCGTTACGCCTCGCACTCTCAAGGCATCGATCGCCGTTGGAATATGCTGCTCGAGATTCTTTCTCAGATCTGGTTTGGGAATATTAAACCACTCCGGCGGTGTAACGGCCCAGCCTGGATACACTAGCAAGTGTCCACGGGCTGGCAGCTTGTTCTCTTGAGCCCAATCAGCGAACCGAAAGTATCGAGAACGTGATTCCTCGTTGAGCCATCCCCAGTTGGCGAGGTAGGCAGGTAAAGCAAGGTAGTTGTAACGACTCTTGATGAGTTCGCGGTACTTGCGTCCGTCTTCATTTTCAGCCAACAGAGTTGGTCCTACAAACATCCCGAAACGCCAAGCATGTTTTCGTTGCTGGATGTTTAGTTTGGCATCAGGGACGGGGTTTCCAAGGTCATCGGTAATGATGATTTTTAGCGTTTGCTTTCGAAACTCTTCAATTCTTTTCTGAGCTTGAATTCGCCACGGCGCATCCTCTTCCTGTCCTCGCCAAGAAATAGGGGAGATATTTAGTTGGCTTGTTGGTGTATCGGCATCGTACCGCTCCATAGATACCGCATAAATATCGACCACTTGAGGAATTTGAGCGAGGTGCAATGCGATTCGGTATTCGCCGGCGTCATAGTCACCTGGACAAGTGACCGTAAAGCGATAGGTCTTCTTCTTGGTTGTCAGCTCTATCTGATCGCCCGCGTAACCTTGTTTATGTTTGACGGCCGATTCCGTTGCGATTCGAAGATTGCCGTACTCCGTTCGCTCCCCGGTGACCCGGGCGGAGATTTCGCAAAGTAAGCGATCTCCTTTCAAGAGTGGCTTTGTGTTCGTTCCCGTATGCATGACAACTGCCCAGGGAACCTCACCCGCCTTTTCGATATCGACGCGAAAGGCGGAATCACCGAACTCGTCATTCACGATCTTTGAGGTGGCTGACTGAGACCCTACCGCACGCATGCTGGCGGGATCGCGAAACTCAATGACTTTCTCCGCACTGACAATTTCAAAAACAAAGAAAGATGCGATCAGGCAAACGAAGCTACGAAGCATGGCTTTCGGTCTAAGGTTTCAGATGAGCGAGACGGAGTGTCAACTCAATGATAACTCGCCGATCGAGCGAGGCACCTTATCCCGTCGCGAATGAACGCTAAGGGCTGCGGACCGATCGCTCGAATGTAAACCGCGATCTCGAATTCAGTTTGCCGCTAAGTCCGCTGGCTGTTCTGCGATCGATCGGTAGTACTCGATGCTCTTTTCGAGGCCATCTTGGATGCTGGTCTCGGCGGTGAAGCCGAGTTTTTTCGATGCAGCGTTGGTATCGGCAAGTGAGTGTCTTACATCACCAACACGTGGAGGTTCATGAATTGGCTTAATCGGCTGACCGAGTAAATCAGATAGTGTTTCGATCAACTGCAGGAGCGTTGTTTGGTTTCCTTTTGCGATGTTGAATGTTTGGCCGGAAACATCCGGCGTGCAGGCCGCGAGAAGATTCGCTCGCGCGACGTCGCCAACATAGACAAAGTCTCTCGATTGGCTCCCATCACCGTAGATGATGGGTGGTTCACCAGCCAAAATCATCGAAACGAACCGAGGTATTACGGCGCTGTATTCGCTCTGGGGATCTTGTCGCGGCCCGAATACATTAAAAAACCTGAGTATGGTTGTTTCGATATCGAATGCCTGCGCGAACGTCCGGGTGTAGTGTTCAGCGGCTAGCTTGGATGCAGCGTAGGGTGAGAGCGGGTCGACAGCGTCAGTCTCGCGCTTCGAAAGATAGGGTGAATTGCCGTAGGCGGCACTCGTTGAAGCCAGCACGAAGCGTTTGATCTTGGCTTTCTGGCCAGCGTTGAGAAGGTGCACCGTGCTTGTCGTACACCAGCTATGACAGAGGTCTGGTTCTCGAAGGCTTCGAGGAACGCTCGCCATGGCCGCCAAGTGGAAGATGTAATCGATTCCCTGAACGGCGTAGTCAATTGCATTTGAATCCGAGGCATCTCCTTCGATCAACTCAACGGAAGCATCATGATCAAGGTGCTCGAGATTGTGACGGAATCCCGTGCTGAGGTTATCGAGGACCCGAACACCGGCACCCGCGTTGAGAAGTTGATCGACTAGATGAGAGCCGATAAAGCCTGCACCACCGGTAACGAGACATCGGGAGCCGGCCAAAGCGGTCTCGACCATAGCGTGATTCGTTTGAGCGTCCATGCGATCTTCCACTGCTTCTAGGTTGCCGCCTTGGCTTTGCTTCGTGATTCGCGTAATCCACGACTAAGAATGTCACGCAGCATCGGCGAGTAGTCTTCATAACGATTTCGGTCTGGCGCGCCATCGCTGAATTGATAGATGGCATCCCTGGGCCGTACTCCCAAGGCAATAAGCGTGCTGCTGACCGTCCCGTAGTCCTTGCCACGCATCACCATGCTTGGTCTTCCAGGTCCCACAGGAGCTCGAGCGAAAACTTTACTGGCGACGGCTAAAAACTTTACCGGCGAATCCAGTGTTTGGAGCGTCAACAACCGCCGAGCCATCTGAACTCGTTCATCATCTGGATCGTTCAGATTTCGAGCCCCAATGATGTTCAGACCTTCCTGAAGTGGGACAACCTGCTGACGTTCGTCCGCGTAGACGGCGTAGCCGTTTTCTGCGTCCGCGATGATCAGGTTGCAACCCTCGTAGCGGTTCTTGGCAAACTCTGTCTGGGCCTTGTCGAGCGCCTTGGCGGCTGACGAGCAGCGAAGGAGGTCCATCGCCAGGAGGCCTCGAGACCGCTGCCCAAATAGAGGGGTCATCGTGGCTCGGTTGCAGAGTCCGACAAAGAGCCCATTCTGGTTGACTCCCAACCACGTCCCGCCGGAACGCTGGTCCAAACCACAAAGAATTCTCGGCTTTCCTGACTGAATCGACGGGGGCTGACTGAGTCGATCAAAGTACTCTTCGCGGTTGGCGGCAACCAAAATAGGACTTTCGGGCACCAGCCGGTATTGAACCGCCAATAAGCACATGGGCAGGACTTTCGTTGTAAAGATCAGTGAGCTTTTGGGTTGCGCCAAAGGGGTTTCAACCACCCCTAAGACGCCAGATAACTTATCTGGACCGACAAAGAATCTACACCCCCTTATGGGTGGTAAGCAAGGATTTTTGCTGGCTAAACGCTTGAAAACGGTCGATTGACCATTAACAGGCAGAGTATGCCTACGCGGAAAGCTTTACCCCATCATTCAGCCGGACTCATTCGTTAAGGACTATTGTCCTTTCGATGGACCCAAACTCGGTTGATGTCCACGCTGAAACGGAGCGACGATTCGATGAGCTACAAAAACGGCGTGCTCCAGATTTCGACACCGTTATCCGTTCGGCTTGCCGAGAAGCGGATGAGTTTGGGTGACTTGGTTCGCTTGGTGCCCGGGGCGATGATCACATTTGACGAACGGTACGACCAACCTTTGACGCTGCGCGCCGGGGATTCGGTGATCGGAACCGGCGAGACCATCAAAATTGGCGACAAGTTCGGTATGCGAATCAAGCAGATCGGTCCAACTGAGTAGGTCGGACTGAATCAGGCAAATTTCATCGAGATGCAGATTTGAAGATGAGTCAGCGCATCTCCTCTGATTCTTGCTGACCAATGCGAGCACTGACTTGAGATTCATCTGACACCATCAACGCTAGCTCCTGATCATCTTCGTCTGGAAGACCATAAGTCTCCATGACCTGATCGATCGATTCAAAGCTTTGCGGGGCCAACGGTTGCGAAGGTGGTTGAGGTGGGTCTGGAAGTAGGTCGGTATTCTTTCCATAAATACCGAGGACATCTCCGGTCAAGCTGACAGCACCATCAGCACTTACATCAAAGTAGCTCTCGTTCAGAGTGGTTGGCAGCAGCGTGTTCTGCTGATACGTCGGCAAGACATCGCCGGTCAAGCTGACAGCGTTATCGTCGTTGACATCACCGGCCAAAACATCGATGCGAAAATCAAATCGACCGCCCGGTGTGCCGTTTCCGGACAATAGGCTTACCGAGTCTACCCATTCGCCATCAAACGAACTCGCAATGGAATCGAAGACAGTCAAGATCAGTGCATCGCGTGTCACCGGAGTCGCCAGGCTAATCGTGCCAATGTTCGTGTTGGAATCAAATGAAATCAGCGCCTCGGCAAGGTGGTCGGACTCGTTGCCAATTAGCGATAGATTTGTCTTTGAGAACCCGTTTGAGACGTCGTCATCAAACTCAATGAACAAAGTGTCGATTCCCGTTAGCCAGGGCAGGTTCCGCGTCTGGTTAGAACCTGGCAGTGACAAGCCAAGGCCGTTGCCTGCACCGGGACCACCACCGTCCACGATATCGATAAAGCTACTGTCCCAAGATGAGGATGAAACAATCACATCGGTGATGCTAATCAGCTGAGGAGAGGACTTCTTAACGACATATTCACCCAAGCCCTGTTCGGCTTCGACTCTTAGGGAGTAGGTGCCGCTGGAACGCGCGGTGAACGTCACAATTGCATTCTTGCCATCTGGCGCCGAATCAGAGTCTGAGGCAACGACAAACGAGGCGATAGGCTCAAGGACTGTAAGACTCACGTCCAAGTTGTTGGGACTTGAAGACGCAGTTGAATCGAAAGGTGTTTCAGTTGAAAAAGTGAACACGTCGCCCGCTTGGGCATTGAACTCATAGAGGTCAATTAAATCACCAACCGTGGTGCCAGGTGCTTCAAGATAGCCAAGTGCCGCATCATGCGTATCCAGGCTACGCAGCGGAAAGATGTCCGAGTTGTTTGGCTCGGAATCAAAGACCATCGAAGTTGTTACGGACAGTCCATACTCGCCTGAAACGAGTGACGAGAATCGAATCGAATAGACTCCGTCTGCGGGAACGGTGAAATCACGGATACTTAGATCGTAGTTTTCATTGGGGCCAATCGGAATGGTTCCCGCTGCAAGCACCGTCACACCATCGGGAGCGATGAGCTCGAGTGTTTCGCCCCGGAAATCCGCCCCGTTATGACCGGCTAGTACAACGTCGATTGATTGTCCGGATTGGCCAGTCAGGTCCAGATCGTATTGATCGACATCCGGCACCAAGGGGGCTGCTGAGGTCAATGAGATCGCATCAAACTCGATCTGTCCCGGTCCCGTAAGGGTTTCGGGGATGAACTCGCGGAACTGAAGAGCGACGGTTTGTCCAGAGAACGCACTCAAGTCGATGATCTCGGTTTGCCAGCCGGTGTCTCCGGTTGGATTCACACTTTGAGTACCAGTGTTGAAGCTGAATACCGTGCTCAGCAATGCGTTGGAGTTAGGGTCGAGTATCTCGACAAAGAAGTCCCGGCCGATGTTGGCGTTCGAGCCCAGGGTAAAGTCCCACTGAGCCCGATACTGGAAGCTTAGCTCTCCCGCGTTGGGTACCGTAACAACCTGGTTCATTGTGAAGTCCAATGGACCTGACCCGTCGAACCCATTCCAAGCAACGAAGTCGCCATCTTGTGGGTCTGTAAGTGAAAGGCTGAAGCCACCGCCCTGCCCGGCACCTGAAACTGCCCAAGGTCGAAAGGGCGACCCGGAAACGGCCGTCGTCCAACCGTTAAAGTCGCCGGTTTCGAAGCTCCCGTTGATAATCGCATCACCAGTACTTGTGGGTGATCGCGATACCACGCCGAGACCTGACAAGTCTCTTCCAACTGGTAACTGACTAAGGATCGCTCCTGTGTTGGGATCCAAAGAGTACACGCTGTCGGTATTCCAGTCGGACGCGTATAGGACAGTCCCGTCGAAAGCCAGGCCACCGATCGTTGATCCTTGAGGCGCCGAAAAAGAGTTGATAATCGTGTTGGCGACATTTGCATCGAACTCAACAATCGTCCCAGCGTCGACGAAGAAATGACGACCGTTATCATCGCCACCCAATGCACCAGGGAAGTCCGGTGATACCAGTCCCACGTGATCCGATACGCTTCCGCTGAAACCGTCTTGACGATCGATGGGGCCATTGACATCGATGGCAAAGATAGCTGAATCCTCAAAGGAGAGCCCCCCTCGGCCACCGCTTCCAATGTCAAGCATTTGTTCAACACTGAGGACATTGCCGTTCGTTGGATCCACTCGGTAGAGATTTGTCGGGAAAGAGCTGTCTTGAAAAATCAGTGTCGATCCGTTTTCGGCACCGGACAATCCTGACAGGGCACCGGCGAAACCGTTAGGAACGGTAAAGGATCGCCTTATCGATCCGTCCGAAGTATCCAACTCAACGATCTGATTGTTAGCCGCGTCGATACCGAATAGCACCGGCTGCGAAGCAACGCCCAATGACTTGGAATGACCGACGATGGAGAAGCGAGCACGACCATCGCCTAGCGGAACAAATGAATCATTGATCTGCAAAGGATTATTGTCAGAAGAGTCTCCACCGACGGCTTCCAATTCGGATAGGAATCCATTGAGTATGGAGATTGAGTAGGGGAGTCTTTGGTTTGCCGTCACTCGTAGCTCATAGTTGCCATCCAAGGGAATGACCGTTGGTGACAAGATGACTCTCTCGACGCCACTTGCTCCAGGAGCCAAGCCAACTAGCTCAACGCCAATTGAGCCACCGCTGTCACTCGTGTCCTCCGCGATCACGCTAATGACCTGGCCCGCAGCCGCCGTAAAGCTGAACGTGTCCGTGTCGCCGTCGGCGTCAATGATGCCCTCGTTCAATGCGCTGATCGACATCAGGCTTCCTAGCGGTTCAAGCCTTTCGAAGGGCTGAACAGGTCTCGTCCCAAAGTCGACCGTAAAGTCGATGGAATAGTCTCCGCCGGGCGTGCCATCACCTGTGATCGTTCCATCGAGGCCGGTGCCTATGGGCTCACCATCAAGATCATTGCCAACTTCGTCCTCGATGGCACCATCACCCGATTTGAGGGTTAGCGTGTATCGTGCCTCGGGCAGATCTCCAAATTCAATCGTTATCTTGTCCAGGGTGGAATCGTAATCAACCAAACTTGGTGTGAAGAGATCTCCGCTGTCTTGGTCAATCAATTCAATGTCATCGGGACCCGGTGCAAATGGACCTCTTCGAGCGCTTCCAAGTTGAAAGAGGTCCTCGTCGAGAAAGGCCTCGAACACAAGTGGGCCTGGTGCCAGAGTGGTCAGCGGGCCTCCGTTCCAAGTCGTTGAAGTGATCCTTGGACCGGTTGTATCGAGAGTGAACGTCCCAGAATAAGCGTCTACTGCAGAACCCTGCAGATCGAGGACGGCACCCGAAGCCATGACGACGGAGTAGCTCCCGTCACCCACGTTGGCAGCGGGGTTGATCGTGAACTCGAAGGTGTCGCCATCAATCTGCGCAACCGATGTTGCCGGCAGACCGCCAATCAGGAGATCCTGGAGATCGACCGATGAAGTGAGAATCGGCTCGCTGAAGTCGAGAGTGATGGTTGATGGGAAGGCACCCAGGCTGATTCCATTATCTGGGTCGCTATCGATTACCCTGGGGCTTGAATCGGTGCCGCTTGCTCCAGCAACGGAAACGAAGTATTCACCTTCACTGCCTGCAGCCGCGAATACTCGAACGCGGTAAATGCCGGATACCGTCACATTGAAGTTCAGTGTTTCGTTGCCATCAGAATCTGCGGATGCAACCTGAACACCATCCGAATTGTATAGCTCAATCGTCGGATCAAGCTGATTTTCAATCAGGTACGGGCCACCGCCAGGTGTTTCGGTGGTAATGGTCAGCGAATCACCAACGGTTGCCTCGAATTCGTACCAATCATCATCGTTGGGTGACTCCAGCTGGAAGGAGGCAATCTCAGTAGCCCAGCGATTGCCCGTCGATGCGTATTCGTTATAGACCCAGAATGTCGCATCGTCGGTTGGATCGAGAGCCAAGCCGGTGTAGTCGCCCCAGCGATTGCGACCGGAGCCATCTAAGCCAACGTAGTTAGCTTGTCCTATCGCATACTCGGTGACGGGGAGGACTGTGTCACCGAGGGGATCGTCGGCAAGCCGCCCGGTAAATCCGGCGCCATAGAACTGGTTGGGACCACCGACAGCGAAACCAATACCCATATTGCCTTCGGCATCAACATTGATGGCTGGCATCCAGGCATGGACTCCTGGACCAGGATCGACATTGCCAGCTTGCACGAGAGTGGGTAGGCCACCGCCAGCGGCGAAACCATTGGTGTTGACCTCATACCATCGTGCAACCGATTCGCCATCACCTATCGCCGGATCGGTCGCGCCATGAGCGAACCACATTGATCCATCGCGATAAATGCCCGTCATGACACGCGAACTGATCGAATCAGCGGACGTTCCACCACCAAGTTGAGGCACGTTCACGGGCTCGTTGTACGCGGGAACGTTAAGGTTGAAGGTTTGTCTCGTCGGTGATCCACCTAACACGTTGTCGATGGCATGGATGCGTTGAAAGCCGCTTCCCGTTGACTCTGCAAAGTACTGCGTAGTCGTACTGCCATACTGCTGCATCGGGAAGACGCTAAATCCGCTGAAGTGCTCTTCGAAAACGATGTTGGCTGGTCCACCAGAAAGCAGCGGAGCTTTCTCAATCGCGGTGATGCCAGCGTAGACTCCCGTGCCTGCTTCAATGGGAAAGTAATTCCCCGAAATGAAAATCGCATCGCTGTTGACGCCCATCTTCTCGTAGTCGGGGAAATGGATGCCAGTACCTAAACCGGTGCCCGTCGGGTCGTGCGAAAAGTCAATCTTGTATTTGTGCCAGTCATCGCCGTTGGTGGGGGTCGAATCCGTCGAAATTGCTAAGAAGACATTGCTAACGGATGAGCTTTCAATGTCGATTGCAACCGCCATGAACCGATCCGTTTCATGGTCGTAGAAAATCCATGGATCAAATACGGTGGTTGTTGCGCCGACGGATCCGAAGAAGCCGCTGGGTCCGTTGAGATTCTGAAAGAAGAGTTCTGCTCCCGTTGATTTGTCATAAATTCCAATGGCCGTATTGACCATCGTTACGACCTGTTCGGGGCCTGCCGCGATGATGGGGTCCGGGGGAATGAAGCCGGTTGAATCGGGACCCGCAAACTGAGATAGCACCGGTATCGGTCCGGAGAGGGCCGATGCCTCCGAGTCCTCTGGCAAACTGACCGTGATCGGTTCGGGAGTGCTTACTTGGAAGCTCTGATAGGGATCAAAAGGAAGTGGCACGCTGGCGTCTTGCGTTTCGTAAGCCACCGGCACATTCGTAGAGTCTCGGTTGTCACTAAGTCCATTTAGGTCAATTCCTCCACCGCGTTCGGCCTCGGGCAATGATGGTGTTGTTGCCGACGGTGAACGCACATGGCCAAAAGCTGATTGCGATGTCCCTAGCGGCTGGGCATCGGCATCTTCGTTGTTGGCCTCGGTGTCAAATGCAGCATTGACGGTAACGACCAACAGATACTCACCTGGCTCTGATCCTGTCACGCGAACGGTGAACTGGTGGAATTCACCTAAGTTAACGAAGTCATTGATTACTGAGCTCAGATTCGCTGCCGGCACTCCTGCCGCGAGCTGTTGGCCTCCCGATTGGTCAAAGAGGTCGACGACGAAATCGTTCGACTCTTGGCCCGTTACAGAAACCGTAACGACATCGTCAGTGTCAATCGCAAAGCTATACCAATCCTCGTCGGAACCCGATGCGTCCAGCGAACCTACAACCGAACGAATAGACGGATCGATCTCCGCAATCTGAATGGTGTGTGAGTGATTTGGGAGTTCCGCGATAGTTAGAGATACCTCCTCACTCCCAAAGACTTGACCGACCGAATAATCGGGAAGCCCGGGGCCCTGCCCTGCGCCAACGATGGCTCGTCCTCTAAGGTCTGGCAGCGCAAACGTGGTTACGCCATCACCTCCGTACTGAGTGCCCAGTAGTGAAAACAGCGATTGATTCTGCGAGATGGGCAAGAGTTGACCGTTGGCCAACGCCCAACCTCGAGGCGCGAAGTTGAAACCAACCATCATGATCTCACCCAGAAACGGATCAGCTGATTCAGGGGCCGTTGGGCTGGGGAATGTGCCTGTCAGAGCGATGGCGTAGTTAATCGCCAGTTGCGGTTGAACATTATTATGAGAGCCGGATCCCCCGACGGTGATTGTTTCCGTGTTGAGAGTCGGGACGTTGTGGGAATGGGATGGCAGTGTAGAAGAAAACAACGTGCTGACTTCTGATCCGCTGTGCGATCCAAGGACTCTTGTAGATAGACCCGGACCTGTTCCCTGTCCGATGGCTAATCGACCTCTAAAATCGGGCACTCGGAAGTTTGTCGTACCGTCACCGCCATAAATCGTACCAATCAGTGAAAACAAGTTTGAGTTCGGTGAGATTGGAAGGATGCGGCCGTCTGCGAAGGTCCAGCCCGTTGGCGCAAAGTTGCCGGCGAACAATCGGACTTCACCGATCAATGGGTCGAAAGCTTCATTGGACTCCATGTCGGCGACCGGCGTACTTAGACTCGGAAAGACGCCTTCTGTTGCGATAATGTAGCTCAAGCCCAACGATGGCATCATATTGGAGTGCGTTGCTACATTTCCAACTCCATCTGTGGTGAGCGCTCCGAAAGGTGGCTGTAGTCGATGCAGGTGTCCCGGGATTTGTGCTTCGTTGAGCGTGACTTCAGAAGCACCGATTCGGTCTCCGGGTGATCTCGTGGTCAGTCCTGGGGCATCGCCGGCACCGATAGCGCTTCGGCCTCTTAAATCGGGGAGTGCAAACGTCGTTTGACCGTCACCACCATAGGTCGTTCCGAGTATTGAAAACAACGCAGCGTTCTGGTTGATTGGAAGCAGCTGGCCATGAGCGAATGCCCAGCCTCTTGGCGCGAAGCTGCCGGCAAAGACAGAGACCTCACCAATGAAGGGCTCAGAGGCTTCCGCTTGTTCTGCAATGAAAGGACCATTGTGGGCTGAGTCTTCAATAGGGCCAAAGCTGCTTGGAAAGACTCCCGTGATCGCAACGATATAGTTCATCGCCAGGGAAGGCTGACGGTTCTCGTGTGGTTGGCTACCTCCAACGGGATCTGTCACGATGACCGTCGCCGTTTGATCGTCTGGCGGCGAGTAGGTTTCGTTATCCAGAGTGGCAACTGAGAACTCACCACGTGTGAGACTAATGTTCTGATCGCTTTCGAGAACGGGATCAACTGACGCGGTAACCAAGCTGATTTGGTCGCCATCACTTGCCAGGTCATCGATGCCGATGACGCTCACCATTTGGGGCTGGTCCCAGTTCTCGCTGTCGAACGCCAAGCGAGGGCTCAATACAGCGACTTCGCTTGCATCTGAGCTATCAAGTTCGACATAAATGGTTCCTTGAGGTTCGCTTGACAGCGAAATGGGCAACAAAGCTGTGCCCGCAGTCTCCGAAACGGTAGCATCCGCAATCGTTGAGGCGGCGGCGGGTGGAAGGTTGATCGAAGCAATCGGCTGCGCGAAAGAGGCAGAATCGTTGTTGCCGAAACCAAAACCTTCCTCTTCAAAGTCGCTATTGAGAATCACTCGAAGCTCATAATCTCCAGCATCGGCCGCTGATACAGAGATCTGATAGGTTCCGCCCTCTGACTCGGTAACTCGGTAAGACTGAACCGAAGCACCGGCAGCCGATGCTCGTGAGTTGGCAACGACTTGGTTTGAATCAGCTAAGGTGAAAGCTGGGGTCACCGATGGATCGGTGATAAGCTGGATCGATATCAATTGATTGTCGTCGATATCTATTTGATAAACATCAACTTCTCCAATGGCGTTGAAACGCCCCGAGACAACCTGGTCATAGCCCTGTGAGCCCGCAGGGACCAATTGTCTCAATGGTGCGTCCAAAACAACGGATGAGATATCCGTTTCGAAGTTAAGCGAAAAATCACCTCCGGCGACCCCATCACCACTGCTGTTGGGCGGAAGAGGGAAGGCAAGCGGCTCACCATCTAGATCATTGCCGGCTAGGTCCTCTAACGCACCATCACCGCTATCCAGCGTTAACGTGAAGGCGTCTTCCGGAAGGATTCCATAGGTGATTGTCAGCGTTGCTCCCGATGAGCTGTTAACCAGGTTGAATGAGTCTGGGGCAATCGCGCCCAATCGATTTCCCACCAACCGAAAGTCGCTTTCGTCAAACTGCCCAACGCTCATTGGCTCACTGAAGTCGAATGAGAACGAGACAGCGTCATTTGGCAACACGTCACCCTCCTGCACGGTCGATCCAACGATCTGTGGAGGTGAGATGTCGACAGTGAACGTGCTGGAGAACGCCTGCAGTGGGGTCGACTGCAGATCAAGAATGTCACCTGCATCGATAGTCAGTGTGTTTGCACCGCCGGGTATCGACGGAAACTCCACAACCACACTATCACCATCGAGGGTTTCAACCGTCGATGCTGAAACCCCGTTGAGTTTGAAGTCACTCGCTTGCAAGCTAGTCAGTAAGACGCTGTCGTTGAAGTCGAGAAGGACTGACGTGGGCGTGGTGGCAAGTACCGCACCATCCGCTGGAGACAAGGCCGATGCGTTGAAGGCGGGTTGCGGAGACGTCGCGCCAGTGACCCTTAAGACATAGTCGCCCTCGTTCTGCTGTGCATAGGCGCGAACTTCATAGAGTCCGGACTGGGTGGCTACATGCGAGATGTTTTCGTTACCGGCGTTGGTTCCACTGGCAACAAGTGTTCCCGTTGGATCGAACAGTTCGATTCCCACGTCGACAAGGTTAAAAGGTTCAAGGGGACCATCTCCCGGTGTCAGCGTCTCCAGGGTAAGAGCGTCACCTGCTTCCGCGGTCAAGGTGAAGACGTCTTCGTCAGGACGAGTACTGTATTGCAAGTTATCGAGCGGAGAAACATCTCCCGCCACGCCGGAAGCTAAAACGTAGGCGATATCCGCGGTAGATCGCGTAATCGCTAACGTTTCCGAGTTGCCCGATGCAAGTGGTGAACTAACGACTGTGTCAAGTAAGACCCCACTTGATGAATAGGCCTGCAGCTGCGAAGTGTCTGATGAATCATCGGACCCAGCATCGATGGAAACGATGGCTACCGGATCAGTAAAGTCCGCTCGAAAAGCGTTGGTTGCCGAAAATCCATTGGCGCCTGTCGCTGTGGTTGCGAATACAAGGTTCCCCGTCGGTGCGTTGAATGCAGCTGTGGCGGCAAAGATACTCCCGCCGGTTAAATCACTAGATAGCGTGACTGCCGGGTCGACGTTGTTAAGCACTGTGCCGGTTGAGTAATCGTCCGGTTCGATGCCTGATGAAGAAAGCTCACCCAGTCTGCCGAACGAGACACCGGTTGATGATTGTGAAATATCAAAAGCGGAGTTCGGCCCGGAATCCTCTGGGACAAAATCACTTTGCCTTGCGATGATCAGGTGGTAGTCGGCTGCGCTACCAACAACATTCACGAAGTAGGTGCCGGCGGGTGCCTCGAATTGGTCGATTCGTTGTTCGCCTGTGTCCAGTTCGTTGAAGGTGGCAAGTTGATTGCCTGAACTATCGAAAAGGCCTAAAGCGGCTGCACCCTCCGAAAGCTTGGTGAGGCTTATCGAATTGGTTTCGCCGCCAACAACGTCAAAGGAGTACCAATCGTTCTGAGGAACTGACGCGAGAATTTGGATGTCGTCATAACCTCGACCATCGGTGGTCAAAGGAAAGTTATCGTATTGCTGGAACTTGATTTGAAATCCTGCACCTAGCGTCATGCCTGTCTGGTTGGCCAAGGCAACGAGATCAATGGTTTCTTGTGTCCAGATGCCGTTCGTTGTTTGGGGAGCACTCAATACGGTGAACCAATTGACTCCGTCGTCACTGACCGCCACGCCATCGCCGTTAAAGCTGCCCGTGAACGTCTCGGGCAAAGCGTCGGTTTCATCGGACCACTCGGCATGAGAAAATGCGAGTGTGACGTCATTCAAACCACTCAGGTCGACCGTCCAAATCGCTTCATTCAATGCGGGGTCGCCACTCGTTGACACGTCCATGAGTAATGCGAAGGTGCCGGATGCAGCCGTTTGCTCATTCGAGGCACGAATCTGACCGCGTTGATCCGATGAGCTTGTCGTCCAACTATTACCAAGGACTCCAGACTCAAAGTCCTCGCTGAATATCTCTTGGCTCGGACCGCCTGGAAATGAACCGAGGACTGAGAGTCGATCTGAGTTCCCGAAACCAAGAGTCGTATTGCTTGCTGAGATTGATTGAGCATTGGCCAACGTATCATTTGATGCGCCCCCATGCGTCTCAGATTCGACCGAAGTGTTAACGAGCACCTGGAGATCAAAGCTTCCAGTGGTTGAGTTCGCGCCACTGACCGTGATGGTGTAAGTCCCCGCGACCTGGCTGGTAACCGGACCTAGAACTAAGTCATCACCAGGCGAAGCCGCCGCTAGCGATGATATCGAACCGCTGGGAGCCTCCACCGAAATCGCGACCGTCAGCGTGCTGTCTGGAACACCAACGACTGTCAGAGATTGGCCATCATCGAGTTCAACGGTGTATTGTTGCGTTTGTCCGGCAGTCAAAACGCTTCCCGAAAAATCACCGCGATAGGCGAGTGAACCAAGCGGTTCGATCGGATCAAGTGGTGGGACGATGACGTTGAACGTGCTCAGGAAAGCATCTCCTCCAACACCGTTGCCATCTCCATCAATGGATGTGCCGAATGGATTGGTCACATTGGCTGATACTGCGAAGGCGTATCGACCTGGTGACAACGGTCCACCGACTATCGAGAAATCAAGCTCGTTTGTGCCGATCATGTAGTCGCTGTCGAGCGTGATAGGTCGTGTCACATCGTCAGCGTCTCCGAAGATACCGTTGATTCCCGCTTCGACGAGACTGAAGTTCGACGCATCGTTCACTGACGCCGGATCCATGATCTGATTGAACGCAATCGAGAAATCGGTCGGTGATTCGGCCGCCAAAATAAAGGAGCCGTCGGCGGGCAATCCATCAACTTTGGACACAATTGGTGCGGATAGCGGACCTGACAAGTTGCTTGTATTAACACGTCCAGCGCCAAGTAATCCCTGGTAAGTCGGGTTGAGGCTTTCGATTGAGTCAGCCGTCGCTAGAAGTTGCGCAGCGACTTGATCCCTGCTCCAGGTGGGATTAGCCGACCATATGAGTGCAGCGGCACCTGCAGCATTCGGCGCTGACATCGACGTTCCACTCTTGAATCCATACCCGCTATTGGTGACCGTGGAAAAAATTGAGCTACCGGGAGCCGAGATGTCGATGCCCGTACCGTAGTTGCTGAAGCTGCTTTTGGTGTCAGTCGATGTCGTGCTGGCCACCAAGAGTGTTTGGTGAAAGGCTTGTCTGGCTGGATTGAGTTCGTTGTTGTTGCCTGCCGAGTTGAAATGCAGCCCACCATTGTCGTAGTAGTATTGAAGGCCTGCCGTAAAGGTTGGATCGCCAACAAAACCATTGATGTTGTAGCTGGTGTTGGCGATGCGAGCGCCATTGTCTATCGCGTAGGCGAATGTGTTGGCGAGGATGGTGGAAGTAAATCCACCATCGTTTCCGGCAATCCGTATCGGCATGATGGATGCGCCGCCAGCTGTTCCCGCGATCCCAACGGAGTTGTTGGTCACACCCGCGAGAATTCCTGCCACATGGGTTCCGTGATCATTGCTGGAAATATTAGGGCTAGGGTCATTGTCGTTGGCCACGAAATCCCAGCCATTGATATCGTCGATGAAGCCGTTGCCGTCGTTGTCGATCCCATCGATCGGGTCATCATTCACCCAGATATTCGCGGCAAGATCCGGGTGGTCGAGCTGTACACCATCATCGGTTACCGCAATGATCACACTCGGGTCGCCGAGCGTCGTGTCCCACGCGACATCGTTTTGCATCAGGGTATGGTGATACTGCGTTGAAAAGCTTGGGTCATTGGGAATGAAATCAAAAATGTCACCGCTATATTGGTAGTTTGGCGATGCCCAGGCGACCTCGCCGAGTCGCTCGAAGTCACTCACGAGAGATTGCAAGTCTTCGTTCGGGTCGAACTCAAACTGCACGAGGGTGACAAGATTGGATTCAGACTCAGGCTGCAGAGTCAGCAATGTACTGGGGATGCTTGCCTCATAAGATGCCTCGTTCGGTAAATCGATCGTTTGCATAAACCTTGCAAAGCCCTCGATCGACTCACTGTGTTCAAAGGCGACAACCAGCTCACCGGGGACAATTGACCTCTCAATGCCGTATGACTCCCATTCAAGAAAGCTCTCATCAATCCCAAGGGACGCCGCCAGAAGATGTCGTTTTTCGAGCGTTTCGATTCGCAACTTTCGTTGCTCGATCGACTTGAAAAACGATTTTCTTGAACGTGATGAAAGATGATTCTTCATGATTCAACTTACTTGGAATTGATTGCCAAAGTTCCCAAAGGCTGAACCCTTCAGCCCTTGTGTCTGAGTTTGATGGAAAGAAGTCGATCTTCTTTGCAAAGCGATTTGCTAGGACCGAAAGAACTCGCATCGCTTGATGCGTATGGCATCGCTGAGAAGACTCGCGCCAAATCGAGCCGGGCATGGTCTTTGAGACCGGCTCATTATCCCCCGTTAGTATGCCCCGTTCCATCTACTAAGTCGCCGGCTGGTTCACCTTTTGGAAACGCAACGTCTTCGAACACGTAGAGCAACGTGAAAAATAACGAGTCCGAGAGCAAGAGCGGGCGAAGGCTCAGGGATAACGGTGACACTTCCGCCACTGAACGCGACGTCAGTGCTTAAATCCAGGTCAGATCCGTTGACGGTGATTCCGGAACCTATAGCTTGTGTATCAAACTCGAAATCGAATGTCTGTCCGATCGGTAAGGCTGAAAAGACAGCATCGAAAGAGAATAAGTCGGTGGGAGCATCGATCGGAATCGGGACGCTGAACAGATTCGCACCACCAAACCCGATATCTCGGCCGTCTGCCGGAAGCGTGGTACTGGGCAAGTCGAAAGCGGTCAGGGGCACCTGGTTCGTGATGCTGATTGGCCCGGCATCGTCAAGGTCAAGCCCAACGATATCAATAAACAGATCGTAGCCTACGAGGGCATCACCTGGATCGCCATCGATCGAACCGGTGAATGTAACGGTTCCACCGCTTGAAGAAATTGCTGCAATCGAAGGCGTGAGAGAAACGCTAACCGCACCCAGTGCGTGCTCCGTGGAGGCAGATAAAGCCGCCAGTAACCCCAAGACAGTAAAACAACGATGCATCAGCCAATTTCCTATTGCGCGGGCCCGTAGATTGATTCACCGGGGTGACCGCGTCAATCCGAAAAACCGATCTAACCGTCAATTTTAGGACTCGCCGGCTCTGGGCATGCAAGATGCATCTCGTGGCTTATCGAACGTCCCACCACCAACCGTCGAATCCGGTTGGATCGGTGGCGTTTCCTGAGAGATACTCAGTCTTTATGTTCGCCTTGCCGTCCGGGGATGTGTTCAGAGTGCCCTCGGGGCTCACCATCACTCCGCCGCTCGCGACGACGACGTCATGACGCTTCTTGCCTTGGCGAAACTGTCGATGAACGGCCAGCGTTGGTGTTTGCTTTGGTACCGGGCCACCCGTAATGAAGACCGAAGATGATGCCGCAATCGACTGGCATAGTCGATTGAGGTCGGTGTCGTCACCGGAGACACGCTGGCTAGCTTCGGCCAATGAGGCAGCTTGGAAGACGGATTCAACGGACGCGTAGATGGGATACTTTGAACGGATGCCTATCCAGTTCTCATTGAAGTTATCGACGAAATGTTTCGTGCGCTCATCGACGACGACCTGTCCCCTGCCGCCGTTTGCCAATGCCAATTGATTCTCGCCGGATAAACGCACCGGAATTCCAGACATTTGAATCAGGCTGCCATCCTCGCTTTGCTTCCACTTTCTGGGTGACGCAGTAAACCATAGTCGCAATAGCAGGTCGCTAGGTGGGCCACTGGCAATGCTTTGTCCAACCACGTCAAAGTAATTGGCGGTTTCATCGGGCATCGAATGAACTCCGAGCGCCAGCTCTTTCATGTGTCGATCTGCTTCGACAAGCATCAGTGCCACGACTCCATCGGGTTGCGTACCAAAGACGCGAATGTCTTGGAACCCAAACGCCTCCGAAAGCAAGGTGTCCGCTTCGGACGCTGTCACGTTTCCCTGATTCACCGCTGAAGCGACGTTGGCAGCCGAACGCATTCCCTGTGCGGTGGGGTCGATGGTGCAACCGAAGGGAGTATTGCTGATCGCTGACTGCATCGTTGACGCAAGCCAGTCCCATCGCAGCGGCGTGCGACCAGTACGGCGATCCCGAAGCCAGCCATCGCCGTCGGTCGCAATGCCACCGACTGTTCCGGCAACCCAAAGCTCACCATCGGACGCCGTCACCACTCGAATGTCTGAAAGTCCCGCCAAGTTCCACATGGCTTCATCTGGTCGTCCGCCTCGAGCATAGGTTGCAACGATGGCATTTCTGAGCCTGGTCAAAGATACAACGCGTATCTTGGCGGGTAATCTCCAGTCCTTCTTCTGAGCATCAGGGTCCGTTGGATTGCCAATTGGGGCTAAGTTGCTCTTGGCAATCATGCTTTTGGCATCCGAGTTCCTAACCGACGCAACGTTGGCAAGGGTTCCTTCAGGTGAGACCATGACGCCCTGCGGATACGGTTCGATTGTGCTCTGTCCGCCCAGCGTCTCCCAGGTTTCCGGATTGACGGTCGTTTGAATCAGATCAATCAGTGAGTCGAAATCGGCGAACGCTGCCCCACCAGCATTGCTCACGTCGCCGAGGGCGGTTTCGCTTCCGCCAGCGTCGGATGTTTTATCCGGTGCATTCGATTGTCCTGTAGACTGTTTGGGAGATCCGGCAAAAAGCGAGATTGCGAAAACCATTGCTAGGATCAATCTAGTCCACCTCGAAGCATCAATTTTAATTGACATCAATCCAAGTCCCCTCGATAAGTCTCTGTTGCGGTCGGAACCGTGCTTTGTAATTGAGATGTGAATTGTCATCGACGTACATACCGAGGTAGACGTAACGTCGGCCCGTTTGTCTCGCCTGTTCGATCTGCTTGAGAACACCCCATGTTCCAAGGCTGTATTTTGACTCGGCGGGATCAAAGAATGTGTAAACCGCCGAAAGACTCGTGCGTCCAAAGTCCACGATTGAAATCCCGACAAGACGATCGTTTCGATACGAGGCCAGTTCCATCGACTGGCAACAGCTGTCTACGAGAAAGTTCTGGTAAGAGTCCGCATCAACGACTTCAAATGGTGTTCCCAGTCCTCGAACCTGACGATGCCGATTGAAGAGCTCAAGACGATCGGCGCTGACTCGTGGGGGTTGCCAAGCCCAAGTTAGTTCACGATCACCGCGGTTGAGGATCCGACGCATCGATCGTGTGGGCTCAAACCTTGCGACCTCCAGGCGAGTGGGTTGACAAGCTTGACAGCTCTCGCATTCGGTGTGGTAGACAAACTCGCCAGTGCGTCGGTAACCGTTTCCCAGCCAATGATCGGTTGCCGATTCAACCGTTCCACCGACGACAAGACTCAGTGGCATGGTGGCGACTTGGCCGGCGCGATAGGGGCAACTCTGTGATTCGCGATGAACCATCACCAAACGGCAATCGCCAGAAATCGACGTCAGTGATGCTCGTGGAAGGCTCATGGTTCCCCATCACGAAGGTAAGTCGGGAAGTACGACATTAGCATAAGCCGCCGCGTCCCTTCCGGCATCTTCTCTGGGAAGATAGGTGCGAACTTCGATGGAATCGCGAACGATCTGGCGTGCCGCAGAAAGATCCGCGACCTGCCCTCCTCCGATCAGCTGGACGAGTAAATTGCCAAGCGATGTCGCTTCATCGGGACCTGCAACCACTTTGCGATTGCAGGCATCCGCCGTCATTTCACAAAGCAATTCATTGACACAGCCGCCACCGACGATGTGGATTGTTTCAATCGACCCGCCAACGAGGCTCTCAAGCAATTGCAAGCATTCGCGATAGCGTAATGCCAAACCCTCCAGTGCGGCGCGATACATTCGCCCTTCCATTTGTTCGTCAACGGGCGTATCCGGATTGATGGGTGGCCCTTTGAATGCAGCTACCTTGCACGCCGCTGACCACATGTCCGACGGAGCAATCAAGTCAGGATGATCAGGATGAATGATCGCCGAGAAAGGCTCTGCTTTTGAAGCCATCTCAACCATCGCCGACCAGTCACGTTCAACGCCACGCCGGATCATTGATCGGCGTAATTGTTGGAAAATCCATAGGCCGCCGATGTTTTTCACCAGACGTGTTGTTCCGTTGATGCCAGCTTCGTTCGTAAAGTTGAGGCTTCGCGACTTTTCATTGATGATAGGTTTATCAATCTCAACGCCCATCAATGACCATGTACCACTGCTGATGTAGCACCATTTCGGTTGGGATGAAGCCTCGCCGGGCTCCGCAGGAACTGCAATAACGGCAGAGGCGGTGTCATGGGTGGCGGGCACGATCACCTCGCCGCCAGTCAGGCCCGTTTCGGTTTTGACTTCATCGGTGATCTGACCTAAACGTGTGGCGGGTGCAATTGGGGCAGCGAAAGGTTGGGATGGGATCTCGAGTGCATTGATTAGTTCGGTATCCCATTGCTGCGTCTGGGCGTCAAGCAGCTGCGTTGTCGAGGCATTGGTTACTTCTATTGAACGGATGCCACAAAGCCAGTAATGGAATAAATCTGCGATCATTAAAAATGATTCAGCGCTCGAAAGAGCCGAATCCGAACGGGCAACCGCTCCACAGATTTGATAGATCGAGTTGATTGGCATGAACTGGATCCCCGTCGTGTCGAAGACCCGACCGAAGCCGACAGTTTGATCCACATGTTCCATCATGCCGGCCGTTCGATCGTCACGATAGTGATAGACGGGGCCAGCGAGTTGACCACACGAGTCGATCCATCCGAAATCGACACCCCATGAGTCGACGCCAATCGATTCGATTTCAGAGCACCGGGACGCCGACAGCGATAGGCCTCGAAGGATCTCAGACCAAAGTCCAGTCAAGTTCCATTGCAGCGAACCCGCCACGCGAACAGGGTTATTCTCGAAGCGGTGAATGACCTCGGTTTCTAAACACCCTTCGTGAAGCCAACCGGCGATCAGTCGACCACTTGAGGCACCAAGGTCGACCGCGATACGTACTGAGAGCTTGGATAGATCTTTCACGATTCTTAGGAAGCCTTGAGCTCTTTGGCTTCAGCCTCTAAGGCTGAGATCTCATCTTCCAGCTGCTTGAGCTCTTCGGGATCATCTGCCTGTGCCCTGGAACCCGCGAGTCGTGGACGTAGCGTTTGAAGCTTCTTGTTGATGACGTCGAGTCGTTTTTTGGCTTTTT
This sequence comes from Planctomycetota bacterium, assembly GCA_039027135.1. Taxonomy (GTDB): domain Bacteria; phylum Planctomycetota; class Planctomycetia; order Pirellulales; family Pirellulaceae; genus Rubripirellula. Next base: position 2,055 of record JBCCKZ010000001.1, on the reverse strand, counting down.
TATCCATGAAGTACTAAGAAGAGAATCGCGAAGTTCGAAAAGGGGTTCGTGAATATAGCGTCTTTCCTCCCGGCCCGTTCCTCGCTTCATCATCGAAGAGACTGTATGAAAAGGGGGCTGACCCTCAGAGAAATGAGTCGGAAAACTCGAAACGGCACCAATGGTAGGCGATTTCAACCAATCAAAATCGCTTGGCAAAGGGCCAGACCCGTTTTCAAATAGTCTAAAACGCCAGCTAGCCGATCTTAGGTCAGCTGATATTCCAAACGCCCGACCGTTCCCGTGATGTCGACGTAATAGAGGAACCCGTCGGAGTGCATTTGCACATCAACCAGGAATCCAACGGAGTCGCTCACAACATCGACGGACGTCACGCCGCCTGCGGCATCAAAATCAACAGCGCGTAGAACCTGGTCGCCAATGTCGGTGAATAACAAGTCTCCGGCGAACTGCGATGGATAAACCGAATCGCCAACGAAGTCACCCATCACGATAGCGCGGGCACCATCAGCGTGCGTTCGCGCCCAAATGGGAGCGGTCACATCGGGGTTGGTCGCATAGTAGTCTTGGACTTGCTGTAGGTCACGATAACGACGTGTTTGTGAACTGACGCCATCGCCGCCTTCGAATGCGGGCCACCCAAAGTTGGCGCCGCGGCCTGTGTTGATTTCTTCCCACTGGGTCCAGCCAACATCTCCGTTGTAAACGCCACCGGTGACTGGATTGACTGCTATACGGAATGGGTTGCGAAGTCCGTACTGGTAAACCTTGGACGCGTTCGAGTTTGGGTCCCCATCGTAAAACGGATTGTCGCTGGGACCTTGCCCTGTGACCGGATCGATTCTCAGAATTTTGCCAGCAAGCGAATCAATGTCTAACGCACGAAGGTTAATTGGATCCACTCGTCCGAACGAACCACCGTCACCGCTACTGGCATACAGGTACCCGTCCGTGCCGAACTCCAAGTCACCGATCGTATGACTGGTCTCATCCGCGGGAATGCAGTCTTCAGTAGGATTGCCGCTAGCATCGATGCATGAGTGCGGATCATCTAATCCTGGTCGAATATTCGGATTGCCAATATTCTCATAGGTGCTGTTGTTTCCGACCAGAACAAACTCGCTCGACGGATCGGCAAAAGTTCCTGAAGCGTCAACGGTAAACCGAGAAATCCGTGCGACGCGAGCTCCGTTGCCATCGGGTCCTCCCAAACCTGAACTCTGATAAACCTCGGGCGGATCATAAGTGTAAGAAACATAAACGTAAGGGTTGTTTTCGAAGTCCGGATGGATCGTAAATCCCAACGCACCACGATCCTTGGTTCCGGCGTTGACCCGGTCTCGGATATCCAAAAGTGGTGTGCTCTGACGCGAGCCGTCCAGGTTGACTACTTGAAGCAGTCCTGGTTGTTCCAATACGACCGCTCGACCGTCCGGCAACCAATCCACGGCCAGCGGAGTGTCGAAGCCGCTGTAGAGTTGATTGGTGACAAAGCGACCATCCACGGGGATTGACGGAACATCTGCACCATCGATAAGGACACCAACCTCTTGGGCCGTTAGTGCTCGGTTGTAGATCTGAACGTCATCAATACCGCCTTTGAAATAGTTATCCACGCGGCCGATATCGACACGCTGCGTTCCGGAGGGAGAGCGACCAGCAAAGCTGTCGCTGCTTGCGACCAACGTGCCATTGACGAAGATCGAATAGGTTGTACCGTCGAACGTGGTTGCCACATGGTTCCATTCGCCGACCGTAAGAACGCTGCCCGAATTGAACGAGTTCCAATTCGTGCCGTCGCCGAAGCCAGCGTGTATGCGGTCTTGTTGGTAGACCCAAATCCCCGGGTAGCGTGTGGACGTGCCACCCGCGGGTTGGTAGCCCAAGACGCCTTGATAGGTTTGATTGTTGGCGGTCGGCTTGATCCAAACCGACTGCGTGAAGTTGCCGCTGCTGAGATCAAGCGACTGATCGGGCCCGATTTCGATGAAGTCATTTTGACCATCGAATAGCAGACTGCCTGAATTCGGAGATTGGACGTTGGGTGAGTCGGAT